>JAVXFE010000225.1:0-3420 GCA_036658075.1 Oscillospiraceae bacterium | reverse complement strand
GACAACAAGTGCGCAAGCCTAACTTTTGATGCAGCTTGGGGGAATACTTGATATGGACTGTTGGAATACAACGCTTTAATTCTTTGGTTCAAGATTAACGCAAGAAAAATGGGGGAGCACACTGCAAATAGTGTGCTCCCCCATAATACTTTTAGGTTTTATCAGACCGCTTGGATGGGCTTAACGTCTCCATCCCGACTGTAATTTTACTTGCATCCTTTTCTTTTCTTCTTAGCCATATTGCTACCTCCTTTAATTTTCTACCGGTAATTCTAATAGCTCAGCATAGATGATATCTATATACGAATTGCCGTGCATGGCGTGGTAACATTCATATTGCTTGACAAGATTTTCCCTCGCATATGTCGGGATACTTCCTCTGTCCATATACTTGTAATAAATAGCAGTGATACTGTCTCTCATTATACAAAGCAAAGCTCCGGTTTGAAGCTCTGTTATTTCTGTCTTGTCAGCGTCATGTTTAATATGGTCTTCAAGCAGTCTGCTGATGGAATCTATTTTTTTTTCGATTTCACAAGTGTTTGACTTCCGTTTAATCCAGTTCACGAAGCCGGTTCTGAGCGGTTTAATTATAGTCACCATAAGCGCTATGATTGCGCTCAGGCATCCAACTACGGCAGCTACATCTTTTATTTCTTCAATCATTTATTTCTACCTCTAACAAATCAAGTTAATAACGCCCCTTCAATACAAATTTACAATAATATCTCCGTACTTCTATTTACAGCTAGAACTTTAGATGTGTTATTTCTTGAAGATATCACCTCTCGAAGTTCTTTTGCGAAGTCTATTTTGCCCTTAAAATTTCCATGGACTAGCGCTATTTTTTCGCATCTAATCCCGGAGTAATAATCAATCATGTCGTCGTGTTGAATGTGTGAAGTAAAGCTAAGCAGACTAGTTATTCCGCATCTGTTAGCGTAAGGTCTACCGTCGATTGAAACCGTTTTTTGTTCTCCGCCGTGCTTTATTCTTCCTGCTAAACTGGTTTCTGAACTATACCCTACGAATAGAATATGTTCTCTTGATTTAGGCAATAAAACCTTCGCCCATTGCTTACTTCTTCCTGCGGTCATAAAGCCCGAGGCGGCTAAAATTATTGCGGGTTCTTTCTTGTTTTGCCACTCAATACTTTCTTCGTAGCTGTTGATGAATTTTATATTTTCCCAAGCCATAACCTCTGTAAATTTTTCCAGTTCGCTACCACAAAGTAACGAAGGATAAAGGTTGAATAGTTTAATGGTCAAAGGGCTATCAATGAGAATAGGGATGTTAAAATCTTTATAAGAACCGAATATATCATAAAGGCAGGTCAGGATATTTTGAGACCTGTCAAGAGCAAAAATCGGGATTAAAACTTTGTGCCCATCGTTGATACAAACATTTTGTACAATAGCTTTTATCTTTTCCAAATCCTTTTCACGGGTTTTCATTGTGACGGATTTTTTATCTGGACTTCCATAAGTAGATTCCGCAATAACCAAATTTGCAAACTCTATCGGTTTGAACGTATTTGCATAGTGTTTTGGGACTGAGATATTACCTAAATCACTTGTGTACAAAATCTTTTTTGTTTGATTGTTTCGACTTAACCAAAGCTCTAATTGTGCGGCGTTGATAATATGACCACTGGGAGTAAACCTAAAGCTAATATTGTCATTGAGCTTTATCGTTTCATCCATTGGGTACTCTTCAAAAAATTTCAAAGACTCTAAAACGTCGTCTTTTATATATATAGGAGCTACGGTTTCTTTCTTTTTTCTGGATATGACTTCGACATCTTTACTCATAATAAATGCGGAATCTGTCGCCATAATTTCGAATAAAGATGTAGCTCCTTTAGGTGTAATAATTTTCGCTTTGCATCCGTTTGCATATAGCCTCGGAACAAGCAACGAGTGGTCGGCGTGGGCGTGATTCAAAAATATATAGTCTATTTCAGAGGGCTTAAAATCCAATCTTCTGTTATTGATTTCGTAATCCTCGTAAATATTGTTACTCTGAAATAATCCAAATTCGAGCAAGATTTTGTAATTGCTTACCTCTATAAGAATAGCGGAGCCTGTTACATCTTCGCTATTCCCGCCTATAAAACGAACCCTGATTTTATCCTTTGATTTTGCCATCGGGTTAATTACCTTTCAATTTCAAGAGAACGGATATCTCCCTTTAAATTTACTCTTATTTTTGAACCGGCTGAATGATTGTTTTGAGTTTATTAAATGCGTCCTTGCCGTATGTATATGCGGCGACAGTAAAAGTACCTACTATTACTGCCACGTCGATAACGCCTTGAAGCGCTTCGGCGTCTACCAATTCGATATTATAATACTTCAATAATTCCGGTATCATTGTAATCCCGGAGAGCAAACAAGCTAAACCTATTAGAGTTACAAAAGTTGCGAAGATACTGGACAAAAGCTTCTTCCAATCAAACTTCAAGTTTTCAAGTTTAAATGAAGCTACGACGCCGAAGGTGATGTCAGCGACCCTACAGAGAATAAGTGGAATTAAAAAAGCAAAGCCCATATTGAGGCTTTGCAGAATAGCGAGAAGCAGCTCATTTTTCATTTCCTTTTTTCCTCCTTAATAATCGTCTGATATCCCGCCTTTTCCAACATTTCCGCCATTTGCTTAGCGTTGTTTTCGTCGGCAAAAGCACCAAGCTGCACCCGGTAAAGAATATCCTTCAAAACTTCAACTTCCTTTTCCGGCTCCGGCAGAGGGATGCTGTCATCCGCCATGTTGAAATATTCGCAAATTCCCCGTGCCTGCGCGTAGGCAAGCTTGTCAAATTCCCCGGCGTCCAAAAGCTTGGCAACGTCGGCGTGGCAGGTGTGGAAATAATTTTCCACCAAAACCGCAGGCATGTTGCTTTTCGCCAAAACCGTAAATTTAGAGGTGTACAGCTTTGCGCCAAAAAGCTCAATCCCCATTTCGGCGTATTCGTCCAAGAGCCGTTTTGCCAAAAGCTCCCGCTTGCCACCGGGCGCGTAAATCCAAACGGTCAGCCCGTGAGTGCCATCCACCCAAGCCCCCGCACCCACGGCATTGGAATGCTCCGAAACGAAAATATCTGCCCCCCAAGCATTTGCTGCCGCCGCCCGTGCCGAAAGCCCCAAGCTTTCCTCGGCAGAGGTCTTGGAAAGCTTCACTTCAAAGCGTTCCGTACTCTCCAAAAGCTCTTTCACCTTCAGCGCCAAATCAAAGGTAAATTTGTACTCAAAATATTTCCTGTCCGGGGAACAATTCGGCTCGTTTGTGCCGTGTCCGGGGTCAAGAAAAACTTTAAATTTTCTGTTGTTCAAAGGTTTGTCCTCCTTTTCCAGCCAAACACAAATAAATGTTCGGACAATTCTACTGCTAAAAATCCGACCCTCGGGGCAAATAATTTGAGGG
>JAVXFE010000224.1:0-3420 GCA_036658075.1 Oscillospiraceae bacterium | reverse complement strand
GACCAAATCATTTAAATCGTAGTTATGACGACAAGTACGTTTTAATAACGCCCACCCTTGAAACAACAGTGGCAAATCTTAAAATGTATAGCCTGATATCATATAAAAGTTTCTTTAAGACCTTTAATTCATTTAATGTTAATTTGGTTCTAATTATATTTTTAAATATAATATTGTCGTTAATTATAGCGGTTATCTTATCTAAAAAGTTGGCGAACTCAATCATAAAACTTCAAAATAAGATGAAAAAGTACGGTGCAGGAAAAGATGTAGAGTTCTCAGAACTTAAAAACGACGAACTATTTGCACTTGAAGATAATTTTAAAAGCATGGTAATAAAAATAGATGACCTTATGGCTAAAAACGAGGAAGAAAGGCGTCGCCAACGTGTTGCGGAACTAGCCACTCTTCAGGCACAGATAAATCCGCACTTTGTATACAACGTCCTTGACGCCGTTGCGTGGATGGCAAAGCTTCATGACCAGCCTGAAATAGACAAAATTATAAGTGCGTTTGCACTGTTCTTTAGAATCGGTCTACATAAGGGCGAAAATATTATAACGATTGCCGAGGAGTTAAAACATATAGAAAGTTATATAACAATAGAGCAAATTCGTTTTCCAAACACGTTTGAAATTTCTTATAAGATTGATGAGAGAATTCTTCCGCTTAAAACGATTAAAATAATTCTTCAGCCGTTGGTTGAAAATTCTATAAAGCATGGATTTAGCAAACTTAAACGCTTGGGAATTATAAAAATCGAAGGATATCTTGAAGGTGAATTTGTATATTTTAAGGTTATAGATAACGGTAACGGTCTTAAAACCAATCCTTTTGATGCTAAAAAATCTAATGAAACTTTTGGCGGATATGGTGTTTTTAATATTCGAGAAAGAATCGTTCTTGAATACGACACTGATTGCGGTTTGTGGTTTGAACCAACGCCTGGAGGCGGAACTACCGCTATAATAAAAATTAAGCCAAAACCATGATAGGAGCGACAATATGATAACACTACGTTTAAATCAACATCATAAATCAGAAAAAGTTATTGAAGAGTTTATAGAACAGTTAAAATTAAATCCCGGTAGTTGTGATGAAGTTTGGCTTGCCAGCGATTATGGCTTTCCGCCACTTGAAAAGCACGAAGAAAGTGCAAGGCTTATGAAAAAAGCTACGGAACTACTAAGAAATATAGGGGTTCGAGTTTCACTGCAAATAAGTAATACTTTAGGACATGGTGAATATATAAAGAAAAATGATTGCAGCGGACTTGTCTACAAAGATTCTCCTATTGGAAAAATGATGGGAATAGATGGGGCGACAAGTGATTATTGTTTTTGTTGGAACAATGAAAAGTTTCGAGAATATTCATCTGAATTTGTGAAAAAATATGCTAAAATTATGCCTGATTGTGTTTGGGTTGACGATGATTTGAGGGTTCATAATCATGGTGAAATATCTTTTGGTTGTTTTTGTGATACGTGCATAGCAAAATTTAATGATATATACGACACTGAATTTTCGAGAGAAACATTAGCCGAATATTTTTATTATGGAGATGTTAAAATCAGGAAACAATACATAGATTTTATCCGTGATGGACTTTCCGAGTATACAAAGCTTTTGACAAATGCGGTGATGGAGGTATCTCCAAAAAGCCAAATGGGTTATCAATATGATTTAGCAACTGGATATGGCGGATGTGATGTAGATTTTATATTTGACGCCATGAAAACCGCTTCTGATAAAATACCAAAAAGTCGACCCGGTGGCGGATATTATTCGGATTATAATCCAAATGAAATGCTTGAAAAAATGATGCTTATTTCTCATGCAAATGCTGAAACCCCTAAATATGTGAGCGATATATGTCCAGAGGTTGAAAACACCCCTGACGTTTTCTTTGGAAAATCTATCCACGGAACGTGTCTTGAATCCACTATGTATTTGTCTTATGGGTGCAACTCGCTTAGTTATGCAACGCTTATGACACCGTATGAACCACTATGGTGGCACGGCGAAATGTTAGGTGAGTTTCTAAAACACAAACCATACTGGAATGAAATAATCAGCAAAAACAAGAACTCTAATAACAGTGGCGTTTGCGTATATCTTCCGAAAAACAGCTATCTAAAAAATATGAATAAGGGCGATGATGTAAACGAGTGGGCAAAAGTTTTTTGGAATGAAGGCAAAAACTTTCTGAGGTTCGGAGTGTCGATTTGTCATAATTTAGATGGAGCGGTAACATATTTGATAACGAGTCACATTGTTGATTCTCTAACAGATGATGAAATAATGGCACTTATAGACATGCCTGTTTTGACAGATGGTAATGCCCTTGAAAAGTTAATTAGCCGTGGATATGGCGAATATTTTAGCGTAAAAGCAGAAGTTTTTAATCCTGTTATGTACAAAGAGGTGTTCGAAAATCACCCAGTTAATCAAAATTCAATAGGTGCGTCATGGCGACAGGGTGGACTTAATAGTGATTTAAAGTCCCATTTGTTATTCGATAAAAATGGCGATACAGAACGGATTAGTACGTATTTTTCATGTATAGAATATGATGAATATTGCATGGCAAACGCCATAGTTAAAACGTATGGCAACAAAGGCGGAAAGTGGGCGGTGTTTGGATATGGGCTTTGGGATACGGTCCTTAGCTTTGACAAAAGAAACCAAATTATTTCAGCTATAGATTATATTTGTGGAAATAAACTGCCCGCAGTAATTCTTAATCGAAACCAAGTTTGCACGATTCCACATACGAATTCGGAAGGTGAAATGGTTTATGTAACATTGTTAAATTGTTGTATCGGAAACTCAAATATTATTGAATTAGCCATAAGAAATCCAATAGGCGAAAATTTCTTTTTCATGAGTGGAGATGTTTCGAAAACGCCTTTAACATATGTAAAACATGGCGAAAATTATATATTAAAAATTCCTGCTATAGCTGGGTGGCACGCTATTACGGTTTTTTCGGAATAAAGAAAGATGAGGAGTTAAAGAATGGAAACCTTAATGTTAATAGTCATTCTTTTTATGAAAGGGGTGCAAGGGTTTTTTAGTAAAAAGTTAAGCTCGTTAGTAAGTAAAAGGACAGTGTATATTTCGTATTCTGCATATAGTGCCTTGGTATCAGCCGTTTTAGCTGGGATTGTTATGCTGATTGGTGGCGGAAATTTACATATTGATAAATGGACACTTTTATATGCGGTGATGTGTGGAATATCTATTTCAATCTGCATGATTGCAAATTTAATGGCTTTAAAAGAAGGTTCGGTGGCACTTGTTAACATTTTTGCAATGGCGGGTATTTTAATTCCATGCGTGACAGGCCATTTCTTTTTTCAAGAATACATGACGATTATGCAACTTGTGGGAATTATTTTATTAATTGGTTCGACTTTA
>JAVXFE010000223.1:0-3426 GCA_036658075.1 Oscillospiraceae bacterium | reverse complement strand
ACACGTAAAAGCGACACAGTTACACTTGACGATAAAAGCAGTATTAAATACAATTTAGAAGATGTGAATACGGTAAGTGGCATTTCGGTTACGTATAGCGAAAATGACAAAAATGGAATTACCGGGTTTGACGTGCTTATGAGCCTTGATGATGTTAACTATCAAAAGGTGGCATATGTAGAAAATAAAAGGCCGTTAGAAAATGGCACAAAAACAATAAACCATGAATTTTCTCCTAAATTTAAGGCACAATATGTAAGAGTTTTATTCTATGCTAGTAACGGTAAAAAAGCGAATATACAAAACATAGAAATAGAAAAGGAACTGTGTGATACGCCTAAAAATTTAACCAAGACTGCAAAATACATGTATTTAACGGATCAGCCATTCATAACCGGCGATGATATTATGCTATCAGATATTGACGAAAAAGCCTTGACTGATGGCGACAAAGAGAAATTTATTTCCACTACTTCAGAGTATGCGAGCATTGTTTTTGAACTTGATGATATATATCAGGTGGGCGAAATTAACGTTTCTAGCATGGTCGATGGGATAAATATCGTTGATGGCTATGAAGTTTTATATAGCCTAAATGGGAAAAAGTATCATCCTTACGGTTATTTTGCTAATGAAAATGCGAACGAGGATAGTAATGCGACAAATATAAAGTCGTGTGGCTTGGTTGGGAAAAATGCAAGATATGTAAAGATTATATTGCATACAAGGGATATCGGTTCGATAAGCGAGATTGAAATCTTTGGATATCCATTAACTGAAGAATATGATAGTGTCCCTGTTAATATAACTATGAAAACCTTTCTTTTAGGGTATATTGATTGGTCATCATATATTGGGGAAGCTAAATCTTTCGGATTATATATCGAAAAGTTCAACTTTGACAACATTGAAGGGTTAAAGCCTAAAGCCGTGTATGATAGTTTAAGCCCAGAATATAAGAATAGATATTGCGAATATCAACCCTTCGAACCGGAGACTACATATTATATAGCAATAACGACTACTGATAAAAACGGCGTCGAAGAAAAGGCGGTTAAACCATTAAAAATCACAACTCAAGGCGTTGTTGGAGATGCACCAAAAGATGTTTTTGCACTTAACTATTATACAAGTGAGTTTGGTGCTGCCGACCAAGTTCACGGAAGCTATCAAACCGAGCATGAAGACAACATGATTAAACTTATTGACGAACTTAATTTTAACAAAAATCGTTGGTGGAGACATTATGAGACGGAGCTTTCGAGGTTTGCAAAAATAGGAATGAGTTATGCTGTCCAGAGTGCAACGGGGACGGACTATGTAAAAAGTGATAACGCTCTAGGAACATGGACATATGGTCAGGGGAACGAATCCGACCTTCATGGCACGGATACAAATGCATATTTAAACGAACTTAAACAGACCTATAATATAGCTAAAAATTTAGATAAGCGTAATGTTGTAGAGGCTCCTGCCTTAGGTGGAACCGAGCCTGCAAGTGTTAAATGGCTGGAAAATCTTTATAAAACTGATGGGGTTGACGGAAAGAAAGTTAATCAATATTTTGACTATTTAGATTTTCATGCGTATTGCAAAATCATGGACGAACAAGTCGAGGGACTTCCGACTTGCGTCCCGGAACAGATTTATAAGAAGTTAGATGATTTAAGAGCCGTAATGACTAAATATGGCGATGGCGATAAGCCTCTTGTTGCAACCGAGCTTGGGTGGAGTACTTTTGAGGGACGGCATTATCTTGTCCCTGTGGATTATGAAACTCAAAGGGATTATCTTACTCGATTATACTTGATTTTTATTTCTGAGGGAGTGAGAGAAGGGTATCTTTATAATTTCCAAAATTCAGGGATAGATCCTAAAAATTTTGAACATAACATTGGAATAGTCGACTGGTTTGGAGTTCCGAAGCCTGCATATTATGGGCTATATACTCTAAGTAAGGTTATGCAAAACGTCACATTTGTGCGTTCTCTTGATGAGATAAAGAATCCGTATTATGGCATGACTTTTTGGGATAACGCAAAAGGACAGTATATGACGAGTTTGTGGTCGGCGGATAATCAAACAAAAACAGCGACATTGTTTGTACCCGGAAATGACGAAAACGTAATGATTTTAGGTACAGACGGTTCATATACAAGCAAAAAAGTCGTGAATAATAAGGTTAATGTTACCATAAGTGGTGCACCGATTTTCGTGTATTCAGACGAGGCGGCGACCGTTGAGGAAATGACCGTGCCATTTGCGGTAGATAATATTAAGCTTGATGCACTTCGTGGCGAAACGGCGACGTTTAATATTAAAAGAGGAAAAACAGGAGCGGGATTAAGCGGAGAACTAAGTGCCGAAATGCCAAAAGATTTTGCATTAGAGGGCGAACTCTCGTTTAATGAAACGACAGAAAATATACCTATTACTATATCTGTGCCAAGTGGAGCGGAAGAGATAGAACAATCACTTGTCGTAAACATAAGGCTTTCGGATGGTTCTACATTACCAATTAACTTAACCATAAATGTAACAAAATCAATGGAAATTTCATGTGTTCCGGAATATTCAAACGACGATAATGCGTGGAATATGGCGGTATACATAAAGAACATGGTGAATGTTCCGCTAAATGCAACGGTAAGTATTGATGCTTTGAAAAATGTGGATATTTTAAATGTTGAAAAACAGGAAGTGAAGGACTTACAATATAACGATGTTAAAAAAGTTGTTTTCCCACTTTCAAAAGTTCCGAATAGCGATGAGGCAACGATTTCAGTGATTGTTGAAAATAATGGCTTCAGTGCCAAAGCTCAGAGAAACTTTAACTTTAGTGGAGTAATAAATGATGGAAAGGCACCGTCTATTGATGGCGTTTTAAGTGATGGCGAATGGGATATGAACTCATTTGTGACCCAAAACGATACGGCTAAAACTCCATACTTGCCTGAATGGAAAGGTGATGCGGATTGTAGTTTTAAGATTTACCGTAAATGGGATAGTGAGAACTTTTATCTAGCGGCCGAGGTTTTGGATAACGTGCATTATCAAGGTGGCGTAGGCGGAGATTTATGGCAGGGCGACGGCATTCAATTTGCGATTGACCCAGGTCGAAAAAACGGAAAGGGAAGTTCGCTATATCATGAAATAGGTATCGCACTTAATAATGATAAAAAAGTTATCGCTCACAGATGGGTAGCACCTCTCCTTATAAAACAGGGAACGCTTATTAACTATAAGTGTAGCATAAAAAGGCTAGACACAAAACCTGTTTATGAACTCTCTATACCATGGTCTGATTTGGTTGATGGATCCGCACCAAAATCCGGGGATTCTTTAGGATTTTCACTTTTAGTGAATGATAATGACGGACTCGGAAGGCGTGGTTGGCTCGACTTTATGGGCGGAATAGGAAGCGGG
>JAVXFE010000222.1:243-3427 GCA_036658075.1 Oscillospiraceae bacterium | reverse complement strand
GTGGGATTTACAAGCTGGCTAAACTTATCCGCAAACCTTCCGTTTACGATTTTTATTGCACCAATTTCAGTAATCATTTCTTTTTCATCTTTAAGACCAGTGGTTTCAAGGTCAAAGACAACATATTCACCCTTTTTAATATCATCAATTTTGTTTAAGAGTTTTGAATCCACATCGTCAATTAGATACCCCTCTAAGCCATATAAAATTTTTATTGGGCTTCCACTTTTTTTTGCCTTGCCTGCTGCTTTTCGTGCATCAGGGAAGGCCTGGGCTACACCGTGGTCAGTAATAGCGACTGCGCTATGCCCCCATTTTGCGGCACGCTCAACAAGGTCACCAACACCTGTGACCGCATCCATTTGACTCATTTTTGTATGCATATGAAGTTCAACACGTTTAACCTCAGCATCATCCGGACGAATTTCACGACTTTCCATTAACTCAACGGCACCTACTGTTATCACGTTCTTTTTTGCATATTCATCAAACTCGTATTTTCCTTCAACCATAACTCGTTTCTTTTTGTCAATATTAGCAACCAGCTTTTGTGTTTTTTCGGTATTGGCAAAAACTTTACATGCCACCGCCCAATCCTGATCCGCCATGTCAAATGTTATGATTGTGTTAGTTCCAAACCTGCCTTTTCGTGTTTCACGAACTTCAAAGTCAATAATTTCACCTATTACGGCGCACACACCCGTGTTATCGTTTAGGTTTACCATGGGCAAAGGGTCACGCTTTATAGCTGTGCCAAAAATCGGACCGGTTTTTATCTCTGCTTTTTGGACATTTTTTGCTACAACATCTTCAACAATTTTGCGTTCTTCTTCATCTTGTTGTTTTATATATTCTTCAGTGGACTTAACATTAAATTCAAGAACAACTTCTGCTTTAATCCCCAGTTCACGTGATAATTTCTGATTTATATATTCCTTAAAGTGGCATTCTGAAAGGTACTCTTCACCACCCGTAATCTCGCCAACCGTAAGCCTCTCGCCGTCTAAATTAGCGGTACACCGTGCAATATACATCCGAGCTTTTGTATATTCATTTATAAATCTACTTTTTAAGCCTTCAAAGTATTCCATTGAAAATGGCAATCCGGTATAATCAAATTCTATATACAATTTTTCCAAGTCGTAATTTTTCTCTGCCATTTGGCAAAAGTTCATTAGTTCGCTTGTGCTAATAAGTTCCGAGTTTTTAAGCACAATTTCCACAGTCTTTTTTCCAATATTAAGGTCGCATTTCTTTAGGTCGGCACGCTCTAAAACTTTAGCAAAATCCTCCATAACAGTAACCTTATCAAATATATCTAAAATATTTGCACCCAAAATCTACACCTCTGTCATCTTTCTTATCTCATCTAAAACGCATTCCACAATTTTATCTTCAGGGATTTTCCCTATAATCTCACCTTTTTTAAACAAAACGGCAAAACCATCACCGCCCGCTATTCCTAAATCCGCATCTTTTGCTTCTCCTGGACCATTAACAACGCATCCCATCACAGCGACTTTTAACTTTTTCTGCATATGTTCAGTTGCCTCATTTATCGCCATGGCGATAGGGATTAAGTCAATTTTCGTTCTGGCACACGTGGGACACGACACCACTTCGACACAGTCTCCTCCAAGGTCTAAAGCCCTTAAAATTTGACGTGCAACAGAAACCTCGTGAATTGGGTCATCTGTCAAAGATACCCGAATCGTATCCCCAATTCCGTCCGCCAAAAGCGAGCCAATTCCTATTGAAGATTTAATCATTCCCATTTTCATGGTTCCTGCCTCGGTTACGCCTAAATGCAGAGGATACTCGAAAGCTTCTGCCGCCAAGCGATAGGCCTCTATCGTCGTTTTTACGCTTGAAGATTTCATGGATAAAACTATATCGTCAAAGTCATAACGGTTAAGAATTTCAACATGTCTCTTTGCACTTTCGACCATAGCTTTTGCTAAATTTCCACCACATTTTTCAAGAATTCCATTTTCTAAAGAGCCTCCGTTTACGCCAATACGAATAGGAATATTTTTCGCCTTTGCCATAACCGCCACAGCCTTAGCATTATCTTCGCCGCCAATGTTTCCGGGGTTTATACGTACTTTATCTATTCCGCATTCCATAGCAATAAGTGCCAGTCTATAGTCAAAGTGAATATCCGCCACAAGTGGAATATGCGTGTTTTCTTTTATAGTTTTTATCGCCTTTGCACTAGCCACATCAGGGATTGAGGCACGAACAATATCACAGCCGGCATTTTCAAGGTCGATAATCTGTGCCACGGTTTTTTCAATATCAGAGGTTGGTACATTCGTCATAGATTGCACCAAAACAGGTTGCCCTCCGCCAATTTTAACATTTCCAATTTTGACAGTTTTTGTTGTTTTCACGTGAAACACCTTCCTTAAAAACGAATACTATCATTGTACCACACCAAAGATTTTTCGGCAATAGTAAAAGCCAAACTATTGCGAAATAAAATTTAATATGTTATAATTAATTTAAAATTGGAGGTAATATTATAATGAAAAAAAAGAAATTTGTATTAGCAACCAAAAACCAACATAAAGCTGATGAGATAAGAAAAATATTAGGAGAAGAATTTGAAATTATCACCCAGACCGAGGCAGGCGTCGGCGACATTGAAGTAATAGAAGATGGTGACAGCTTTGAAGCAAATGCGACAAAAAAAGCCATTACAATTATGGAAGCCACAAACCTTCCGACTATAGCCGACGACAGCGGGCTTTGTGTTGATTATTTAGGTGGCGAACCCGGAATATATACCGCACGATATGCAGGAGAAAACGCAAGTGATTCTGATAACATTAAAAAGCTTTTATGTGAACTAGAGGGCGTTCCGCCACAAGATAGAAACGCAAAGTTCGTTTGCGTCATGGCTGTAGCAATCCCTTGTAAGAAGATTCAAATTTTTCGTGGAGAATGTAGCGGAAGAATAACCGACGAAAAAATGGGCGAAAGCGGTTTTGGTTATGACCCGATTTTTTATGCTGTTCAGTACGGAAAAACCATGGCAGAGCTGGAACCACACATAAAAAATGCAATAAGTCACCGCTCTAAAGCTTGCAATAGAATGGCTGAAAGTTTAAAAAAGTACTAAATTATAACTATGAAAAGACCGACCTCCTATTTGTGATATGTACCCAAAATCCTGGATAAA
>JAVXFE010000222.1:0-233 GCA_036658075.1 Oscillospiraceae bacterium | reverse complement strand
TGTTTTGTCCAGTAAAGGGGGTACATATCAGGGATAGAGGGTCGGTACATCTAAAATGCGTTAATTTTTCGAAATTCATCAGGGGTTATCCCTTCTGATTTTTTGAATACCGTACAAAAATAACCACAATTGTGAAAGCCAACGAGCTCAGAAACCTCTTTTATTTGTAATTCCTTTTGCGAACTTAAATAATATTTAGCCATGCTAAGCCTAAAGTGCGTGAAATATTTAAG
>JAVXFE010000221.1:0-3458 GCA_036658075.1 Oscillospiraceae bacterium | reverse complement strand
AAGTTACAAACGGTGAATGCAGATTTAACGATGTAGACATTAATGAATGGTATGCCCCATATATTATAACGGCGGAAAAATACGGCATTATAAACGGTGTCGATGAAAGCACATTTGGAGTTGGTGAGAAGGTTTCACGTCAGGATATGGCAGTTATTATAGCAAGAGCTGTGAAAACTTTAAATAAAACTATCAAAACCCAAGATAAAAATATTGAATTAAGCGACATGGAAAATGTGGCAGAATATGCAAAAGAAAGCGTTGAGCTATTAATAAAATCAGGCGTAATAAATGGTATTAATGGTGAGTTTAAAGCATATTCAAACGCCACAAAAGAAGAATGTGCAAAAATGATATATATGATACTTGAAAATATAAAGTGATGAAGGAGCTATAATATATGAAAACTAAAAGAATTTTTTCATTAATAATTATTGTGTCCATGATAATGAGTACATTGTTGACAGGATATGCGATAGAAAATAGTTCAGGAAATGCGGAAAACATAGTAAAAGAAAACGAAGTTAATCTAGTTTCAGATAAGTCTGAAACTGAAGAGGTGAAAAATGACAAAATGGATAATAAAGCAGAAACTATTATTCCAAAGGAAACAAGTGTGCCGAATGAACAAACGGTACCTTCAGTTCCAATAGAAAAAGCTCCTGAAGATGCTTTAAAAAGTGAAGATAAAAGTGAAGATAAAAAAGAAGAAGTGACCAATGTTGAAGCAGGAGTTCCTGCTAAATCAACAGGCGATATGACACAAGAAGAGTATTTTCAATCTACAATTGACAAGTATTCCAAATTTGACTGGAGCGACCCGCAAGTAATTAAAGATGATGCGTTTTTTGGTGTGTGGGATGGAAGTGCATGGACAAAAAAGCCGTATTTGGAGTATGAAAAATATCCAGGTCTGGAACCTGTTTCAGAAGCCGCTAAAACAGGCGATTATGAAACGGCAAAAGAAGAGGTTTTGGAATATTATAGAGGCGTTTTTGCAACACATAACAGAGGAATAATTCCAGAAAATAATGCCAGGAAAATTCTAACGGCACAAATGCCTTTTGAAAATGTAATTATGCTAGCTGGATCTGGTGAGGCCGTAGCAAAATGGAACTTAAAAGAAAGTGAAGGGGATTTTACGGCGGATGTTTTGCAGGATGTTAATCAAGCGGTAAAATCTGTTTCTAAGGTAAAAGCGTATGAGGTTACAGCCTTAAATAAAGATGGATACATGGGCGTTTTTAATAGTAGCGAAGATAAAGCTAAGAGTCCGTATGTTGAAGCCACAATTGATGGAACGGTAAAATATTTTTACCCTGAAGATGCAACACTTATGCCTATTGAAAACAGAAATAAAAATTTCGGACAAGAGCCGTTGCTTAAAGTAGAAGAATCATATACTGCTAGGAATGCCACAAAAGAAATTGATAAATATTCAAAAAGAATATACATGCTATTCGATTTTTCTGGCATAGAAAAAGGGCAAACCCTAACAAATGCTACACTTCATATGAATGGAATGATGATGGAAAGTGATAACCCTGTTAAGACGACCGAGAAAAAGAAGGATAAAGATGTTGTTCTTTGGTCTATTAAGGAAACGAACTGGAATGAAGATAATGTAACATGGGGAAATCGAACTCACGATATTTTCTCATATGATGGGAAAAAAGCACCGACATTTGCAGATATGAGACCTGAAACTCCCACTATTCCATCATGGCAAGACAATACAGGAAAATGGTCATACGTGCCACAAATGGGAAAAGTGTACCTGTATACTAACGAAGAGGCGTATGCTTATCATGGGATACGAATGCTTTTAAACACCATAATGTTAAATGGTTCTAGAGTTAACAATAGTACAATTTCAGGACTACATAATGTTGGACAAAGGGCAAAATGGTATCCAACAGTAATAGACTGCTTTATTACAAGTAAATATATGACACCTGAGGCGTTTACGACTATTTTAAAAGATGTGTATGGTGTGTGCCAATCCCTTGTAACAGATTGGTATTCTGCAAGCGAAAATAATAATCACGGTTCTCTTCAAACAGAAGGATTATTTGCCCTTGCCACAAGTTTTAAAGAGTTTGATAAGTTTGACGATCCAACAACGGGACTTAAAAATCCAGCACAACCAGGTTCAATGCAAGGTGGTTGGCTTGGCGTTGCAAAACACAGACTATCATATAAGGCTGCTAAGGATTTGGCTGACGACGGAAGCTCTATAGAAGTTGGACTTGGATATTCTGATTTGAACTTAGGAACTTTTACACAGACCATAAAAAATGCGACCATGGTTGGACTTGACCCACGAGAAGTTTTTAATGATGAAGATTTAAAATTTTTGGAAAAATATGCACTTTATTTAATGAATGTGAGTACTCCGACATTTGGTGATTGGCAACAAGGTCACGGATATACGCACGCTAGTACGTATAACACAAAATGGAAACCCTTAAATGATATTACACAAAACCCGTATTTATTATGGGCGACCTCCGGCGGAACCGACCCAAATGGGAGAGAGCCGGAATATAAATCAATAGTTTATCCTGAAGGCCGTAAAGTTCTTTTAAGAAGTGGATGGAATAAAAATGCAGTTGCGATGCAGACGAATGCAGATGGCGGACAGAAATCTCATGGACAACATGATGATTTAGGACTTAACTTCTATGCGTATGGGCAACATTTTCTTGTAGACGGATTATATCATAACTATGATGTATCACATCCATATAATGTTTTCCTTAATTCGACACGTGCGCATAATACGATAGAAATTAATGGTGCATCGCAAAAAGGTGAAGGTTTTACTGCCTCCACGGGAAGAAAAGACCCATATGGAAATATAATCAATTCTCCAACTGGTGGTAAAGCTGGTGATGTTCATAGCGAAAATCAAGAATTAAATGACGAATATGACTTTGTAAGAGTCGAAACTGTGAATTATACAGGGAATAATTATGATGGAGAAGGCGACTTTAAGGAATATAGGGATATTTTATTTATCCATCCAGAGTATGCTATTGTAACGGATTATATTAATCCTACAAACGACAAAGAAAATACGTATACTCAAAATTGGCATTTCATACCGAAGTCGGGTTATACTATTGATAATGCTACAAACACGATAACGACTAATATGGATGGTGCTAATTTAATTTTGGCTCCGGTAAATCAAAAGGATGATTTTGTTGCAAGCCAAAGAGAGGGATGTTATGCTGTTTCGGCGGGAGCGGAAATAGATAATCCATATATGGCTTTTGAGAAAAAAGTAAAGGGTGCAACTACATTTAATACCGTTCTTTATCCAACCAAGCCGGGTGAAGATAGAACTGTTGTTACAAAAAATATAGAACTTGATGTTTCTGAAGCTGAGGCGAGTGCTTTTAGTTTAGAAATAACAAACCCACTAGACAATTCTACAAAAGTTGGAACGTATT
>JAVXFE010000220.1:0-3473 GCA_036658075.1 Oscillospiraceae bacterium | reverse complement strand
TACACGATTTGTATGATTAGGGAAAGAGTTTTTTGCTCTTTCCCTGTTTTTTTGCCAATTTTTATTTTACACTAAGAAAAAATGAGTTTATGGGTTTACAAGATTGATTTTAAGGTATATAATATATAGCAATGTAGAATCTTAATGTGAAATGCGGAGGTAGTTTAATGGATAACAAAAGTACGACAAATTTAATGAGATTTATAGATAAAAGTCCAAGTTGCTATCATGTGATTTCTAATATTATTAACAAATTAGATGGATTTATTGAATTATCAGAAGGTGAAAAATGGAATATAAAACCCGGGAAAAGTTATTATGTTATGCGGAATATGTCATCAATAATTGCCTTTAAAGTTCCAAAAAACTATGTTTGTGGTTTTCATATTGTTGCAAGCCATAGTGATTCACCTACATTTAAATTAAAACCAAATGCCGAGATTGAAATTTCAAAAGAATATGTCAAATTGAATATAGAAAAATATGGCGGAATGATTTGTAATACATGGTTTGATAAACCGTTATCAATAGCTGGTAGAATTACCGTTAAAGATGAAGAAAAGATTATTACGAAGCTTGTTAACATTGACCGTGATTTAGTTCTAATACCAAGCCTTGCAATTCATATGGGAGGAAATCCAGAAAAGCCTAATGTCCAAACAGATATGCTTCCATTGTACGGCGGAAGTGGCGAAAAAGCCTCAGAAAACACATTGCTAAAAATAATTGCCGAAAATGCAAAGGTGGATGAAAATAGCATTCTGGGTAGCGATTTGTTTTTGTATAATCGCATGAAAAGTTCGATTTGGGGACAAAATAATGAGTTTGTATCCGCTCCTCGTTTAGATGATTTACAATGTGTTTTTGCGAGTTTGGAAGGTTTTTTAAAAAGCGATAATAATAAAAATGAAAATATATCTGTACTAAGTGTGTTTGATAATGAAGAAGTCGGAAGCGGAACCAAGCAAGGTGCGAAATCGACATTTTTAAAAGATACATTGATTCGCATAAATGATGCTATGGGAAGAACCAGTAGCGAATATTTGCAAGCGTTAGCTTCAAGTTTTATGTTATCTGCCGATAACGCCCACGCCGTGCATCCGAATATGACGGACAAAAGTGATGTTAAAAATCGTCCACACATGAACAAAGGCGTTGTTATAAAATACAATGCAAACCAAAAGTATACAACAGATTCAGTTTCAGAGGCGATATTTAAAAGTATTTGTGATAGAGCGAGCGTTCCGTGGCAAACGTATGCAAATCGAAGCGATATGCCAGGAGGCTCTACTTTGGGAAATCTAGCTATGGAAAATGTTTCTATTAACACTGTGGATATCGGACTTTCGCAACTTGCTATGCATTCATCATATGAAACGGCGGGTGTCCTCGATACGGAGTATATGCAAAAGGCGATTTTAACATTTTATAATACATCTGTTGTTTTATCAAATACAAATGAATATACTATGAAACACCATATATAGTGTTTGTAACAGAAATTTAACACAATATATATCAAAAATATATAAAAACCAGTTGACATTTAAAAATCGTTGATGTATAATACTCTCACAAGATAAATTTTAGGAGGTAAGAAAAATGACAGTAGAAGTTAAAAACGGAGAAATGGAACCTAGCGAAATTAACTATTATGCAAGTCATATACGTGAAAAAAACCCAGGTATGGAAATCGATTCACTTACATTAAATATTTGCGATGATGGATATATTGATGCAAATTATACTTTAAATGCAATCCCTGTTGAAAGAATTCGACGCATAACGGGATATTTGGTTGGTACGGTAGATCGCTTTAACGATGCTAAACGTGCTGAAGTTCGTGACCGTGTAAAACATATGTCAGTTAGTTAAAATCAAAAGCCTACCGCCCGATTTTGGTATAATCCCATCTAAGTAGACGAATGAAATAATTAAAATTCATTAATCTACTGCGGTGGGCTTTTTCTTTGTAAAAAGTCATTTTTACGTTAAAAGTCTTATTATTCATATTAGATGTTTAACTTTAACCAAAATAAATTGAATATTTTTATAAAAATTTGCTAAAAAATGCTTTAGTGAAGGTTGACAATCAATTCGTCTTGTTGTATAATATTCCGATAACGACTAATTTAAATCCATGATATTGTGGATTATGAGTTAGAAATTGTGAATTAGTAGCTATGTGTGAAGGGAGAGATTTAAATGAAACTTACAGGTGCAGATATAGTGCTAGAATGCATGATTGAGCAAGGAGTAGACACCGTTTTTGGTTATCCGGGCGGAACTATTCTTAATATATATGACTCATTTTATAAGTATTCAGATCGTGTGAAGCATATACTTACGGCACATGAGCAGGGTGCGGCCCATGCGGCTGATGGTTATGCAAGGAGTAGTGGTCGTGTCGGAGTTTGTTTTGCGACATCGGGTCCGGGTGCTACAAATCTAGTCACAGGTATTGCAACAGCGTATATGGATTCGATTCCTTTGGTTGCAATTACATGCAACGTTCCTACCAATTTGCTTGGTAAAGACTCATTTCAAGAGGTTGATATTGTTGGAGTTACTATGCCAATCACAAAGCATAATTTCCTAGTTAAAAATGCAGAAGATATTGCGGACACTATCAGAAAAGCTTTTAAAATTGCAGCATCAGGTCGACCAGGTCCTGTGCTTGTTGATATAACAAAAGATGCTACTGCTATGCTAGCGGAGTTTGAGGCGGTAAAACCAGAGAAGGTTGAAAGATATAAATTCGACGCTGAAAATTCAGAACTTGAAAATGTGATAAAGCTTATAGAAGAATCCAAGCGCCCACTTATATATGCGGGTGGCGGAATAATTTCCGCAGGGGCCGCTGATGAGCTTGCTCGTTTTAGAGACCTTTGCGATGCACCAATTACTCTTTCTATTATGGGGCTTGGCGGATTTTCGGCTAAGCATGAGGCGTATACCGGTATGATAGGAATGCATGGTACAAAAACCACTTCACTTGCAGTGAAGGAGTGTGACCTTATTATTGCAGTTGGCTCACGGTTTTCGGATCGAGTTGTGTGTAACACGGATTCGTTTGGACGACGTGCTAAAATTATACATATTGATATAGATAAAGCTGAAATTGATAAAAACAAAAAAACTGAATTTTCACTTATCGGTGATGCAAAGCTTGTTTTAGAGGCTCTTAATAAAAACCTTAAACAACAAAATCATGATGAATGGATGAGTAAAATAAAGGAATGGAAATCTACATACGCCTTCCCGAAACCGTTTGAAGATTCTTTATCACCGAGGCTTATATTAGATACTATATACGAAAAGGTGGGCGACGAAACGTTTGTTTGTACCGACGTTGGACAACATCAAATGTGGGCAGCACAATATTATGGCTTTGACACCTATGGAAAGCTTTTAACTAGTGGTGGTTTGGGAACTATGGGCTATTCACTGGGAGCATCTATTGGAGCAAAAAT
>JAVXFE010000219.1:0-3487 GCA_036658075.1 Oscillospiraceae bacterium | reverse complement strand
GATACCTACTGTGAAAATGCCGATAGAACCGATAGAAACCATTATGTTCGCTCCTTGCGGAATGAATTGTAAAGTTTGCTATAAGCACTGCTATATGAAAAAGCCCTGCGACGGTTGTTTGAAAAATGACGAGGGGAAACCAGAGCATTGCCGCAAGTGCAAGATTAAAGATTGTGTCAAACAGAAAGGTGTTTCTTATTGTTGTGAATGCAGTGAATACCCTTGTAAGCTAATTAAAAATCTCGAGAAAAGTTATAATACCAGATATGGAGCAAGTCTGGTAGAAAACAGCCAGTTCGTTAAAGCAAATGGTTTGACTGCCTTCATGGAACAACAAAAAGAGAGATATACCTGCCCTAATTGTGGTGGAATAATTTCCATTCACGATTCGGAATGTAGCGAATGTCAATGGCGGGTGAAATGAGCAACACCCCCGGTGCTTGAACTACCCGCATCAACCCAATAAAAGAATAAAACAACGCATAAGTCTGTCGGTAGAAATATCGGCAGGCTATTTTTCACCCCGAAAAAAACCGAAATGGAGGAAATTCTATTATGCAGGGATTACTATTTCCAATCATCATGCTGACCGTCACCCTTGTGGGAGGCGGTCTTTTGCTTTTAGTGCTTAAAAATGCCAAGCCAAAGCACACAACCAACGAAGATACCATCGCCATGCAGACGGCGCAGATCTTACCCTTCCGACTACTGTGGGCATCCTCACCGAGGATGAGAACATCACCAGCGCAGTCGTGATTTGGGGCGATACTGGTTATAACAAAGACCAGCTCACCAGCCAGAGATTTATGATGAATACAGCAAAATAATATATGCGTCAAACAATACGTGGTGTTTCAAGCTCTTGCACATACGCATACCGCCCTGCTGACTTTTATGGTCAGCAGGGCGGTTAATTTATGGTTTTATTTTTTATCGTGGAGATGTATTTTCTGTGTTGGTTTTCCTAAAACATCCCAGGGCGTTAACAAACCCAAAAGAGGTTCTGTGGTGCGACCGGTGTTTGTAATTAAAACCGTTGCCAATCGCTTGGCGGTGTTTGATTGAACTTCCCCAAGGGTGCTTTTTACCTCTAGCAATGTAGCATTTCGTGGAAAAAACATAAAACTCTCGGCAATGTGATTTTCAATCGGCAAATATTTCTTAAAATCGCCAACCACGGTTTTTTGTATATCGAAAAATTCTTGATGCTCTAAGGTTGCAGAGAATAGCGTGCTTATACTAAACATTCCAAAAAATAACCCATTTTCTAAAACGGGAATGTGCGAAAAGCCACGCTCTATCATTTTTTCCATAACCATCGCTGCATTATCACTAAAATTTGCAGTAAAGATTTTATCGCTTTGGGTGGCATAATCTAAAGCACGTGGTGGCTGTTTTAAATATTCCACCACTTCACGCAATAGAGTGATAGCCCCTTCTGATGGTTCAAGAGGTGGGTCGCCGTGGATATCGGTGCAGTGCGATAAAATGTTTCGCATTTCACGGCAAGCGTTTAAGTCGTCTTTAAAAGGTTGCGACTCACGTTCGTTTAAGAATTGAAAAAAGGGGCTTGAATTTTGAAGTCGTTTCCCTGCATATCGATTTCTTAATAGCTCTTCAAGTTGTCTGTAAAGATTTAAAAATTCCTCCGACCTCGCCATAAATTGCCTCCGTATTTTTAAAATTTAGTATTTATTTATTAATGATATCACAAAATGAAAACATAAACATTATCATTTTTGCACAAAGTGAATTATAAGTTTTTAGAACAAATTCACAAAATATATTTTTTATTGCATGTCAAGGATGTTTCGTTCTATCTTTTTATTATAATCCACAAAGCCGTCACTAAAGGCGTTTGAACCTAATAGAACATCATTATAAAACCAATCGGAGCGTGAAATATCTTTAAATGGAGTTATAATATTTGAAATATTATAACTCGCAATAGTTCTTCCAAGCATAATGTTAACCATTTTTGTAAATTCGGCACGAGAAACTAAATCGTTTGGATAAAAATTACCTTCATCATCTTTGCCCGTAGCGATTGCGTTTTGATAAAGAACAGCTATTTCATATTCAAATTTATGATTTTTTATATCAGGAATTCGATGGATTGGTGAAGTTGGCTGGATTTCCATTGTGTTTACCATGATATATGCGACCTCTGCTCGTGTAAGAGGCTGACGAGGTGAAACTTTTTCGTCTTTAATAAAATTTTTATCCAAAACATTTGTGTACTTTAAATATTCAAGGGCGTTTTTTGACCAATGCGTATTGGATATATCTTTAAAACTTGAGCTTTCTTTAGTGGTAAAGGTGCCAAGCAAATCGGACTGCTTTAAAATTCTATAAAAAACAGCAGACGCTTCCTCTCGTGTTACGTTATTCGTTGGTGAAAAGCTTGAATCCGTTGTGCCATACATAAAAGCGTAATCAAAATCTTCTACTTTCCCTATTGCAAACGTGGATATAGAACAACAAAGTATTGTTATTATAACAAGAATACATAAAATACCTTTAAGTTTCTTCATTTATGATCCTCCTAATAAATTATTTAGTCCCCTCTTTATTAGTATATTGCTATTAGTTTTTTTGTGAACTGAAAAATAGAAGTTGTTAATTTAAAATTAAACATAATATTCCATTTTAAGATGCTGTGCTTATGTATTTTAGATAAAATATTAAGAGGCTTAGATAGTGTGGAGATTTACTAATCTGGAAACGATATGTTTTAACAAAGCCCTCGAAAGCACGCTTTCGAGGGCTTTGTTTTTGGTGTTTATGCTGTAATCTGACCCGAGAAAAGGTTAAGTTTGCTTTGTAATACCATTTCTAGTTTTGTAATAGCGTCAACGGTTTCTTGTACTGAAGCGTTAACTGCTAAAAGTTGGGCTGGTGTAACACCCGGCATTGCAACGAATGCTTGAATCTTTTCACCTTCTGCATTTAAAATATGCGAAAGTCCTGTTTCCTCTAAAGCAACTGATTCGATTATATCAGCAATCGCTTGTATAGTTGTAACTGTGCCTGGGACAATAACCGGCATTGACATAAAAAACACTCCTTTTTAAATTATATGGTTCGATAACCAACAAGTTGATTTTGCACGGTTTTTAGTTTTTGTTTCAAGACGCATTCGAGACCGCTTACCGATTCCACCATGTTTTGTACGCTGGTGTTAACGTCGAGAAGCTCAGCGGGGGTAACGTTTGGTTGTGCCAACATCGCTTGGATTTTTTCTCCCTCAGCGTTTAAGATATGAGACAATGCTGTTTGTTCATAGGCAACGGATTCGGCAAGGTCGTTGCTGGGCTGTCTAAAATCGTATTTGGGACGGCGTAAGAAAACGGGATTGCTTTCAATCGTGTTAAGAATCTTATCGCCGTTAGCACTGGTTGAAATTGGATAAGTTCCTGTTGCTGTATTTTCTACAGGAGATGGTCCAACTCCTGCGATAGCGTGGAATACCACAGTGTGGCTGGAT
>JAVXFE010000218.1:0-3491 GCA_036658075.1 Oscillospiraceae bacterium | reverse complement strand
AAGCATTGCAATAACTCCTCCGATAATACCATAAATATAGGATTTTTTAACAAGCCTTTTTAAACGTTTTTTATCTTTTGCCACAAAAGCACGAGAAATTTCGGGAATTAATAAATTTATCATTGACCCCATTAGCGTTAATGGGAAAATCAACATTGGGATTATCATTCCATCAATCATTCCTAAATTACTTATTGCCATTGTGTGACTCATTCCATATTTCTCCAAACTGCTCACGATACATATATCTTCCTGCATTCGTAATATAGAACCGATTAAAGAACTTAACATCGTGGGAACAGAAATCATCAATAAAGATTTTCTTACACCAACAGGTTCAGTTCCTGAAACCAATTTTTTTGAATCTTTAAAATAAAAAAATAATAAATATAAAAAAGAAGACATTTCTCCTATAGTTATACCTAAAAAAACAGCACTACATGCAAACTCTATACCAAGCGGTGCTAATCTTTTTAAAAATATAGATATGAATATAAACTTTATGCCCTGTTCCAATAATTCCGAACTTGCAGGAATTATTACTTTTCGTGTTGCGTAAAAATACCCTTTTATACAATATGAAATACCCATAAATAAAATACTTGGTACAAGACAACAAATGCTTTTTGTTACACGGACATCTCCTAAAATTTTTTCTGATATAAATGGTGCAAAAATCATGCTTATAGATATTACACTAAGGCTTAAACAGACTACTCCAAAAATAGCGATTTTCATACATTTTTTAACAGCTAGCAGATTTCCTTTTTCGAAATATTCTGATACAACTTTTGATACAGCAACCCCAAGTCCCGCTGTTGCTATAGTTAACATTATTCCGTGTATTCCAAAAACAAGTGAAAGCAGTCCCATACCTTCACTTCCAAGTATTTGAGAATAATAAGCTCTAAATAAAAAATCGGCAGATTTTGCAATTATTCCGGATAATGTTAGAATAATTGCACCTTCTAAAACTTGATGTGTCGCCATTTATGATACCTCTTTAATAATCGTTTTATTAAATATATGCTCTCACGCATATTGACAATGACACTTTCTTAAAATATAATAGTGGTAGATTAAAAATAAAACTTTAATAATGAGGTAAAGCAAAATGTTGCATATTGATGAGGTAATTATTGTCGAAGGTAAATATGACAAAGAAAAGCTAAAAAAGATAACAGATGCACCTATAATTTGTACTCATGGATTTGAACTGTATCGTTCAAAACAGTTATTAAATTCTATTATAGGTTTTGCTGAAACTTGCGGAATAATAATTTTAACAGATTCGGACAGTGCGGGATTTAGAATACGAAATTATATAAAGAAAAATATTAGCAATAACGGCGTTATTAAAAACGCATATATTCCAACTATAGAGGGCAAGGAAAAACGCAAAGAAAAAGCCGGAAAAGAAGGAATTTTGGGCGTTGAAGGAATTGACGAAAAAACATTAACTGATATTTTAAAAAAAGCTGCAACTGTTTTAGATATAAATAAAGATACAGATGAAAATAAAAGAATTATAACTAAAAACGATTTTTATATTGCAGGACTTACCGGTAAACTCGAAAGTGCAGAAATGCGAAAAAAATTAGCAAAAAAAATGAATTTACCAATAAAAATATCTACAAATGCTATGATTGATATAATAAACAAAACTTATGGATATGATAAATTTTGTGAATATTTAAAGAATTTATAAGTTTTTGTAAAGAATTTAATATTATTTTTGGATAATTGTTGACATTTTAATTAAAAAGATGTATAAATAATATGTTGGAAATGATATTCGAGGAGGAAATTATGCTTACACTGGATAAAATTTATCATGCTTCATATGTTTTAAAGGACGTTATTCGCCCAACAGATTTAATAAAAGCTCCTAATTTAAATCAAAATTGTGAAATATATTTAAAAACCGAAAATCTTCAAATAACTGGTTCTTTTAAAGTTAGAGGTGCATATTATAAAATTTCTCAGCTCTCTGAGGAGGAAAAGAAAAAAGGCGTTATTGCATGTTCGGCTGGTAATCATGCTCAAGGTGTTGCTTTAGCTGCTGCTAAAAACGGAATTAAATCTTTGATTTGTATTCCTGATGGAGCTCCAATATCTAAGGTTGAAGCAACTAAAAGTTACGGAGCGGAGGTTTGTTTAGTTGAAGGTGCATATGACGACGCTTACCAAAAAGCTATCGAACTTCAAAAGAAAAGCGGTGCAACATTTATTCATCCGTTTGATGATGATATGGTTATTGCAGGTCAAGGAACTATCGGACTTGAAATTTTAGAACAAATTTCAGATGTTGATGCCGTTATTGTTCCCATTGGCGGCGGTGGATTAATTGGTGGTGTAGCCTTTGCAATTAAATCTTTAAATCCAGACATAAAAATTTATGGCGTACAAGCGTCTGGCGCGCCATCTATGTATAATTCTATTAAACATAAAAAAATAGAAACTATGGATTCTGTTAAAACAATCGCAGATGGTATTGCTGTTAAAACCCCAGGCGACAACACGTTTGAATTATGTCAAAAATACGTTGATAAAATTGTTACTGTTACAGACGATGAAATATCAACCGCTATTTTATCTTTGATTGAACAACAAAAACTTATAGCAGAAGGTGCAGGAGCTGTTTCTGTAGCTGCCGCTTTATTCGATAAATTACCAATAGATGGTAAAAAAGTTGTTTGCTTAATATCTGGCGGAAATATTGATGTTACTATTCTATCAAGAGTCATTAATCGTGGACTTCAAAAAGCTGGTCGTCTTGTAGAGTTAGTAATCGAACTCACAGATAAACCTGGTCAGCTCAAAGGAGTTTCTAAAATAATATCTTCATTAGGCGGAAACGTTGTTTCTATAAATCACGATAGGGCAGATGTTAATATTGATATAAATTCATGCTTTCTTCGTATTTCTATGGAAACACGAAATCATGACCATGTAGATGAAATTCGCAATTCTTTGATTGCGGCAGGATATAAAATAGTTGAATAAAATTAATAAGATTAAAGGAGAAATATAATGATTAAAAAAATTCACACAAATAACGCTCCAGCGGCAATTGGACCATATTCACAAGCTATTATTGCAAACGGTTTTTTGTTTACGTCAGGACAGATTGCAATAAATCCTACAACTAATTCCGTTGATGCTATTGGTATTGTTGAACAATCAGAACAGGTAATGAGAAATCTGAAAGCAGTTTTGACGGAAGCCGGAACTAATTTTGAAAACGTTGTAAAAACAACTTGCTTTTTAGCGGACATGGCTGATTTTTCTAGTTTTAATGAAATATATGGAAATTATTTTTCAGAAAAACCCGCACGTTCATGCGTTGCTGCAAAACAGTTACCAAAAAATGTATTAGTAGAAGTTGAAATTATAGCCGTTATATAAAAATAACAACAAGTAAGTTATAAGCTTATATCAAAAAACCCTCTAACTACAATGGTTAGAGGGTTTTTTAGAAATGATGAGAG
>JAVXFE010000217.1:0-3549 GCA_036658075.1 Oscillospiraceae bacterium | reverse complement strand
AAACAAATATCGGAGTATACGACATTGCAGGTACTAGTAATATTATCAACCTAGCCCACAGAACAATAGCGCTAAGAAGAGTGACTGAAGAAGATAGGGAGAATGCAGCTCACCTTTCGGAGCGCCGCCGACAACTACTTAAATACGACGTGATTGTGACGATAATCAAAGACCGCATGTTTGGACGTTCTAATATAGATATTGGTTTATATTACGATACCGTTTCAAGGCGGTTTTATACCAATCAGGAGGAATATGATAAAAAATATAGTTGGGACACGAAAGAATACGATGAAGCTTTGGTGGCTGAAAGATTGGACGACGGTTCGGATGAGGTTTTTGGTATGAAGATAGGTGGTGATGGAACTGTCTAACTATGTAACGTATCATTTGCACTCTGATTATAGCTTACTTGATAGTTGTACCGATTATAAGGAATACATAGATTACGCCGTAGAAAATGGACAGACTTCAATAGCGTTCACGGAGCACGGGAAGCCTCTGGGGTGGGTCGGTAAGAAACTTTATTGCGATGAAAAAGGAATTAAATATATCCATGGGGTTGAAATTTATCTTACCGAACACCTCGAGCCAAAGGTTAGAGACAATTTTCATACCGTGCTCCTAGCGAAAAATTATGCCGGTGTTTTAGAGATTAACCGAATAACGACCAAATCCTGTGAAAAAGACCATTTCTACTATAATAACCGAATATCTTTTGATGAGTTTTTGGGGTTATCGGACAACGTAATTAAGATAAGCGCCTGTCTCGCATCACCTTTAAATAAACTTCCCGTATCTCATCCTAGATATGAAGAATTGGTCAAAAAATACGATTACTTAGAAATTCAATCGCATCTGTTATCTGACCAGATTACATATAATGTCCACCTAGCAACCCTATCTCAGAAGTATCACAAGCCTCTTATTGCCGGAACCGACACGCATAGTTTGAATAAGTACAAGGCAGAGTGTAGGAGTGTTTTACTTGATAGAAAACATAAATCTTATGGAAATGAGGACACCCTAGACCTCACATACAAAACATATCAAGAGCTGGTACAGGCTTTTAAACAACAAAATTCGTTACACGAAAATCTTATTTTGGAAGCTATTGAGAATACTAATTTGATGGCGAATACGGTAGAACCATTTGAACTAGATAAATCAATCAAGTATCCAATTCTCTACGGAAGTAGGGAAAAGGATTCCGAAATATTTAGCGAACTGGTAGAAAAAATGTTTCAAGACAAGGTTAGCACGGGCGTTATTTATCCTAATCAGGTTGAAGCTTTCCGCTTGGCAATCAATGAGGAAATGAGAGTATTTAAGACGCTCCATATGGACGGGTTTATGCTCTCTATGGCGGAGTTAATCATCTGGTGTAAAGAACAAGGGTTAGCAATTGGAACCGCGAGAGGCTCTGTAGGAGGCTCACGTGTCGCTTATATAACTGATATCATCGATTTAAACCCTGAGACATGGCATACAGTATTCTCACGGTTCTGCAACGAATACAGAGAAGAAATCGGAGACATAGACGTTGACGTGTGTGACGACGATAGACCTCTTATTTTTGAGCACATTAAGGGAAAGTTTGAAAAGGGCAAAACCGCAAGAGTTGCCACGTATGTTACGGCTGCGGAATTGAAAGCTATTGAGGAGATAGGCGGCGGTCTTGAAGTGAGGTGGGGCAAAGAACACGAAGATAACAGCAAAAACCCATACTCTGTAGATAAAATTAAGCTCATAAAACAAGAATATAAATCTAACTCAGAGGCAGCTAAAAAGAGACACCCCGAACTCTTTTATTATTTTGACGGAATGTTAAACACAAGACTGTCTCAATCCGTTCACCCGGCAGGAATGGTTATCAGTCCTATCTCTTTGGATGATAATTATGGTTTTTTCGACAAAGACGGAGAAAGTTGTTTGTTCTTAGATATGGACGAAATTCATGAATGTGGCGGAGCTAAGTATGATTTTTTGATACTGAAGAACGTTAAAATAATCAGAGACGCCTATAGGATGCTTGGCAAACCATATCCCAAAACACACGAAATAGACTGGGATGATCAAGCTGTATGGGACGATATGGTAAGGTCTCCCGCTGGAATATTTCAAATGGAAGGGGAGTACGCCCATTCAATGCTACGGCAATTTAAACCCCACTCAATATTTGATATGTCTCTGGTCACGGCTTGCATAAGACCTTCAGGGGCTTCATATCGTAACGAACTAATAAAACACATGCCGCACAAAAACCCATCGCCAATCATCGACGAACTTCTAAAAGACAATCTGGGCTATTTGGTGTACCAATGCGACACAATCAAATTTCTTCAAGAAATATGTGGACTGACCGGCAGTGAGGCGGACAATGTTCGTCGTGCCATCGGGCGCAAAGACACAGACCGGCTTCAAAAGGCACTACCTCAAATCCTAGAGGGGTATTGCACCAAATCTAACCAACCACGAAATATAGCTGAAAACGAAGCTAAAGAATTTCTCCAAATTATAGAGGACAGCGCCGATTACCAATTTGGATATAATCACTCGGTTGCCTATTGCCTATTGGGGTATATATGCGCCTACCTGCGTCTATATCATCCTTATGAATTTGTTACGTCGTACTTAAATAATGTGGCAAACGAGAAAGATATATCTGAGGGAACACAGCTGGCAGATGATTATGGATTGAGAGTAATAGCTCCAAGGTATGGTGTTTCCAAGGACAGCTATATGTTCGACCCGAAGGTAAAGGTTATTACAAAGGGCATGTCATCAATAAAATTTCTCAATGCGTCCGTGGCAAATGAGTTGTATGATATTTCTCAACAATTTAAAACAGATAATTTTATGGACTTACTCTTAACGATAGAGGAAAAAACTTCTCTTGATGCCCGTCAACTTAGTATTTTAACTAAAGTAGACTTTTTCTCCCAGTTTGGCAACAGTGCGGAGCTACTGCAAATGATAGAGGTTTTTAATTTCTTTAAGCAGGGCAAAGCAGTAAGTATAAGTAAAGCTAAAATATCGGGTTCTATTAAGGACATAATCAGCCGACATGCGACTAGTGTAAATAAAGACAACGTGGAGCTTAAATCATATAGAATTACAGATATGAGCGGCTTGCTTTGTGAGTGTGAGGAGGCAATTCGAGAACTACACATCTCAGATTTTGATTATAAATTAAAAGCGGCAGCTCAAAACGAATATTTGGGATATGTAGACCTTACATCCGGAGCGGAGGAAGACCGGCGCAAACTGTACATTCTTGATATGTATGAGCTACAAGATAAGTTTAATGGAGGAGTTTGGAAGTATAAAATCAAAACAAAATCCATAGGTTCAGGGAAAACGGCATGTCTTGACGTTTCTCCAAATGTCATGAAGAAAAACCCAATCAAAAAGGGAGATGTGATTTATGCCTCAAAGCTTGATAAAGACAAAAAGGGATACTGGAATTTGTTTGGATATAACGTGATGTTTTAGACTTGACATCCTTACGAACAAGTGGTATATTGAACGTAGCATACGAAATAATTA
>JAVXFE010000216.1:0-3557 GCA_036658075.1 Oscillospiraceae bacterium | reverse complement strand
ATTACTTTTGATAAATTATATCTTCATATGTATTAATTTGTAATGGACTGTATATTACCTTATTGCTGATGCACTAAATCTAAATCACCAAACTTACTATATCTACCAATCCATGCCAAGTTTACTGTACCAACTTCACCATTTCTGTGCTTTTCAAACTTACACTTTGTCTTGTTTGGCTCTTCGGCATCTTCTTTATAATACCCCTCACGGTGTAAAAACATTACCATATCGGCGTCTTGTTCAATAGCCCCCGAGTCCCTTAAATCGCTAAGCATAGGCTCACGTTTCTCCTTTTCAGAGGCACGGCTAAGCTGTGACAGGACGATAAGCGGAACGTTTAAATCGTTCGCAAGTATCTTTAAAGTACGTGAAATATCCGCAATCTCTTGTTGGTGGTTTCCACCATGTTTACCACTTCCGGCCATGAGCTGAAGATAATCGACTATTACCAAATCCAAGCCGTGTTCAAGCATAAGCTTTCGACATCTTGCACCGATTTCTGTAACTGTTATACTAGACGTGTCATCAACATAAATATTCCCTGCCGATAACTTTTCAACCGCCTCGCCTAACTTTTCCCAATCTCCATCGCCCATTTTACCTTTTTTAATCTTATCCGAGCTAATCTTTGATTGACTGCAAAGAAGTCTGTTTGCAAGTTGGATTCCAGGCATTTCAAGGCTAAATATAGCAACCTTCTTACCTGCCTTTATTGCGGCGTTTTCTGCAATGTTAAGGGCAAAACTGGTCTTTCCCATACCTGGGCGTGCAGCAAGAACAATTAGCTCTGATGGGTGAAGTCCTGCCGTTCTATTGTCAATATCTCTGAAGCCTGTTGGAATTCCTGTTATACTGCTATCCTCTTTTGAGAGGCGTTCAATCTGTTCAATTCCGTCATTTAGATATTTCGAGATATGTACAAGCCCACGGCTTACACGACCTTGGGTAATATCAATAAGTCCTTGTTGTGCCGAACCTAATATATCCTGAATCTCCTCATCGCCACGATAACATTTTCCGCTTATATTGTCACTCATAGAAATAAGGCGTCTAAGCAAAGCCTTATCCGTGACTATTTGGGCGTAATATCGGACGCTATCCGTGGACGGAACCTGATTTGCAACCTCTACTATAAACTTGATACCGCCGACACTTTCAAGAGTTCCTCTTAATATAAGATGTTCTTTTAAGGTGACCAAATCCAAAGGGTGTCCCAGATTATAAAGTTCTACCACCGCCTCAAAAAGTTCACGGTGCCTTTCAATATAAAAATCCTCTGCATGCACACGGCTAACCACATCAGGAATGCACGTTCTGTCAAGAAACATAGACCCTAAAACGGCTTGTTCCGCTTCATTACTAAACGGAACCATCTTGTCTATCTTAAAATCTGCGTTCATGATATCCATGTTTTCTTGTGGTTCAAAGTTTCCTGACATATCCAATATGCACTCACCCCTTTCAAAATTACGAGAACTATTGCTCGCTTACTTTAACCTTAAATTTTCCACTTATGTTTGGATAAAGCGTAACCTTTACATCATGTGTTCCGCAAGTTTTAATGCCGTCAGGAAGGTTAATTTTTCTCTTATCAACGTCAATATTGCACTGCTCTTTAAGTGCTAAAGCCACATCTTTTGTAGTAATCGAGCCGAACAACTTTCCTTCCTTTCCTGCCTTTGCCGTAAGAGCAATCGTGGTATCTTCAAGCCTTTTTGCTATATTTTTAGCCTTTTCTTCTTCTAGGTTGCGTTTAAATTCTTCCGCTCCACGCTTGCCCTCTAACTCATTTACCGCCTGCTTTGTCGCAAGCTTTGCTAAGCCCTTCGGTAACAAGAAGTTGGTTGCGTATCCATCGCTTACGTTGATTAAGTCGCCCTTTTTGCCCTGTGCCTTCACATCTTTAACCAAAATAACTTTCATGTTTATTTCCTCCATATTTTATATTCTTTGTATTTATAATTAATCGTCAAACAAGACCTCATCGATTGCGTCTTTTAGTTCAATCTCCGCCATTTTAAGGGTGGCGTTTAAGAGTTGTGCGCCTGCAATGGTAATATGTCCGCCACCGCCTAATTTTTCAAGGATAACCTGAACGTTTACATTCTCAAGCGAACGACCGCTTATTATGACTTTATTTGTCGCTTTTGCAAGCACAAACGACGCCTCTATCCCTGTAATATTAAGAAGTTCATCTGCCGCCTGGGCGACAATAACCTGCATATCCTTGCCACTATCTTCACAAAACGCTATTGCTATATTATCCCTATATATTTTTGCATTTGTAATAATCTTCGACTTTTGAATGTACGCACCAATGTCATTTTTAAACAGTCTCTTAATATTCACAGGGTCAACGCCCATTCGTCTAAGATACGACGCCGTTTCAAAAGTTCTGACACCCGTCTTAAAGGTAAAGCCCTTTGTGTCCATATAAATCCCTGCATACAAAGCCTCTGCCTCTCGTGGTGACAGGCGTTTATTTTCTTGGATATACTGCAAAATTTCAGTTACCATCTCACTTGTAGATGACGCATATGGTTCATGATACGTTAAGACCGCATCTTCTATAAACTCTTCTGACCGTCTATGATGGTCGATTAAGACCACCGCTTTTGCGGCCTTTAAAACGCCTCTATATTCTACCATACTTGGTCGATGTGTGTCTACTATTATTAATAAAGTTTTAGAATCCATCAAGTTTAAAGCCCTATCACGAGAGACCACAGCCCTGTCATATTCTTCATCGCATGTGAAATGGCTTAATAAAATCTTCGCATTTGTCGTTGCCCGATCCAAAGCTATATATGCATCTTTTCCTAAGTTTTTAGAGGCTCTAAATAATCCAATCGCCGCCCCTAAGCTGTCCATGTCACCTGTTGCATGACCCATTATTATCACGTTTGAGGATTGATTTATAACTTCCTTTAGTGCGTGTGCCACAACCCTCGCCTTAACTTTTGTGCTTTTTTCAACCTCACGAGCGTTTGCACCATAAAAGTTAAAGGTATACGGTGTCTTAATTACCGCCTGGTCTCCGCCACGACCTAAAGCCATATCTAATGCAAGCCGTGCCATTTTATCGTTTTCACGTATAGTTTCGCCTTGGACTCCTATTCCAATACTTAGCGTAACCGGAATTCGATTTTCAAGGTTTATTTCTTTAATCGTCGTTAAAACGTTAAACTTATTGGCAACCAGTTTTTCAAAGTTCTTATTCTCAAACCATATGATAAACTTGTCCCGCTCATACCTGCGTGAAATCCCCTCGCCTTGGTAAACCCACTCGTTTACACAACGTTCAATCTCACCGATTAAGGCACCATGGTTTGCGTTTGGAGTATCCTTAAACACCTCGTCATAGTTGTCAACAATCAAAATACATTCAACCGATTTCTTTTCCTCATGGCTCTTTCGCATGTTTCGCTCGTTTGTAATATCTGTAAAGCAAAACCCAACCATGTCTTCAATCTTCTCATCATTATCACTTGTTACCATACCGCCAACAATGCTATAACTCCGCCCCTTATACTCAATACTTTCAGGTGACGGCG
>JAVXFE010000215.1:0-3583 GCA_036658075.1 Oscillospiraceae bacterium | reverse complement strand
TGATTGTTTTATGTTTTACAACAGATGTTTTTTCCCGACAGAATTAAAAACAACTAAAAATAATTCATTGTCTATTCAAAGAGATAAAACAGAAAAAGGTAAAATGATAAAATTATGTCAAATTGAGGGACTAACTAATGCAAGCCAGTATAAATATATTTATGCTGGCTTCGTTATTAATTTTACAGACGAAGATAATAAAGGGAATGACGAAGTCTATTGGTTAAGTATTAAGTCATTCAACAGATTTTTAGAAGAAAATAATAAAAAAAGTATCAATCGAAAAGACGTTGTCGAATATGGCGCAATAGAAATTGATAAAACATTAAAGAAAGTGCATTATAATTATGACATTCAGAAGTTATTAGATGATATTATAATGCGAGAGGAGGGATAAAAATGGCAAAATCCAAAGAAATTGAGGACATGGCAAAACAATATTGGGGCACCGCTTTACTAGAAAATAAAGAATTAATGCAAGAATATTTAGACAGTTCAACAGAATTGTCTAATAAGACGCTGTTACAATATGAATCGGCATTGAGGATTTTCGTTTCTTATTTAAATAAAGCTTGTGGCAATAAACATCTTACCAAAGTTACACCGTTAGATTTCAAAAAATATCTAAACTATTTATATAAGTGTGGAATATTGGAGAGCGCAATGAAAGCCAAGAGAAGCCCAATTAGTATGTTGAACGAACATATTATTCTATATCACGGAGAAGAATTTAACACATTTAGGAACTATGTTACAAAAGCCGTAAAAACACCATCAACAGAAAAGAGGTATGTTAAAGAACCGTTAACTGGTGCGGAATATAAAGCATTATGCGATTATTTGGAAGAGAAAGGTGAATGGCAAAAATTAGCATATTTCAAATTTACATATTGCACCGGTTGTCGCTGTAATGAAAGTAGGCAATTACTGAAAGAGGTTGTAAACTATGAACCAATTTTGAAAACTATTAAGTTGAAAGACGAAGATGGAAAGCCTTACAATGCGGATGTAAAAAAATATAAAACCAATTTAATCAAGACAAAAGGCAAAAAATCAAAGGAAAAAGTAAAATTATCTTTTGATGAAGAAACAATGGGGTATCTAAAAAAATGGTTAGAAATCAGAGGAGAAGATGATTGCCCATATATGTTTATTACACATAAAGAAGCCCCAAAGCAAGTTGGAGAAGACGTATTCAGATATTGGTGTAAAGCATTAGAACCGATTGTTGGACGGAGGTTTCATCCACATTTAATTCGCTCAAGTCGGGCAACGGGGCTTTCTGTTGAGGAGAATATGCCAATTGAAGCAATCCAAAGATTACTTGGACACCAATCTTCCGAGACGACAAAAATTTACATTATGAAGGACGATAGTGATGACGAAGATGAAATTTTTGCAAGATAAGAAAGGAACTAAATATGGTAGGTAATAAGTATTATTATATTTATAATTTTGGACAAGCTAAATATATAATCAACAATGGGATTAAAATAGTTGATATTGGGACTGGTAATAAAAATGATATATTTTTTAAGTTCAATAGAGATAAAAAAACAGAAGATATTGTAAATTTATGGAAATTAAAAAAGACGAGCAATTGATAAATTAAGGAGATATAATGAAGAAGTTAGATTATTTCTTTGTAAAGGAAGACTTTAGTAAAAATGGATATGAACTCCTTGAAGATAAATATGAAAACAATTATACTAAGATGAGGTGTAGGTGTGTAAACCACCCGGAAGCGATTTTATACAGAAGCTATGCAAACGTAAAAGCGCATGGTCTTCCGCTATGTTGCTCAAATAAAGAGAAAATGGAAAAAACTTTTAGGCGAGTGAACGAAAAAATCACAATGATTACAAACGGAGAATATCAGATTGTTAAAAAACTCTCATCTCAAAAATATATAATAAAACACTTGGAGTGTGAAGAGGAATACGAAATAAAAATCGAAAGATTTTTAAGTGGGTTGAGTAGGTGTCGTGTTTGTTCGGCGTTAGAAAAACAAGCCAGAAAAGAAAATTCAGAAAAAATAAAAATCAACAATAGAACAGCGTATAAAGAACAATTATTATTAGAATTGGGAAATTCCATTAGCAAATTTGGATTCCCAACATCATCCATGTTTAATGGGAAAAATGGATTACGTTCATTGGGGACATATCGGTCTAATTTTTATGGTGGAATCGGAGACTGGATTTCTTTAATTGATGAAGATTTATCAAAAGAATACACAAGGATAAAACATTTACAGAGTTGCTCTAAAAAAGAAGCAATAGATTTAATCTTAAACTTTCGGACAAATATTAACAGACCATTATATTATGACGACTTTAGAAAAGTAACAGAACTTCCGACGCTGAGTATAATAAAAAAATATTGGGGAACAGTAAACAATATGAAAAAAGAGATAGGACTCGAAATAAATATAGAGAGTATGGTCGGGAGAACGCAACGCATAGAACAAATAATATGCAATACAAACAGAGTTGCTAATAGCGTCTATCTTCAACATAACAGAAAGACGCTTTTGGCGACTGACTTTAAAAGTGACGATAATTCGTTAAATATTAGCACACTAAATAAAAAACTGTTAGAGCACCTTGGATTAACACTTGCTGAATATTTGGAGACCATCGGATTTCATTTACAAAAAAGTGGTAGTGGGTTAATGCACGAGTTTGAAGACGGAGAAAAAACTTATAGTCAGTTTGAAAAACTGTTCAGCACTTATTTAAAAGATATGGGATTTGTCTATGGGGAAACATATTATAGAGATGTTAAATATAAAGAAATTAACGAGAAATGTACCAACAAAATGAATTGCGATTACATGATAATCAACAAAAAAGACCGGATTTATATTGAAATAGCTGGAATATTGAGAAACTATAAGCGATTTTTTTTAGAAAATTTAGAAATTTATAAAAAATCAAAAGAAAAATATAGGCTAGATTTAATTAAAAAACAAGAATATTTAGAGGATGCAAACGTAAAGTTTTTTATTTTGTTCCCATGCGACCTGACCAAACAGAATTTATGGAATATTTTAAACGGAGATTATGAATCAGTAAAAAATGGAATCAATAGTTTCCACAAAAGCAACATCAACTGGGGTTCGGTGTCAGAAAATGGGGAATTAGAATATCAAGAGTATCAATACGGGGAGCAAATTAAGTATAAACCGATTTTTAATTCACAGAAAGGTATAAGCCATGTCAAATAACCCAAATCAACAGCTAGATAACGCCATGAAAAATATCCAAAAAGATTTGCGAAAAACAGCAAACAGTACAATTTGGGTAACAATGAAAGAGATTGAGTCAAGAGCACAAGAAAAACTAGAATCTATTATCGAAGATAATTTTTATGAATTTGTACCACCCTCTAAATGGTACACAAGAACATATCAGCTTAGGGATTGCGCCTATGTAAAAGCAACACAGGGTAATGGGCACTACGTGTTGCAGTTATGGTTAGACATAGACGCACTAGAGGCAAGAGAACCAACAAGTCCCAAAAATTATTGGTCTTATGCCTACTCTTTTGGGAAAGACCCAGATGGAGAAGAATTGCGTGG
>JAVXFE010000214.1:0-3587 GCA_036658075.1 Oscillospiraceae bacterium | reverse complement strand
ATACACGATTTGTATGATTAGGGAAAGAGTTTTTTGCTCTTTCCCTGTTTTTTTGCCAATTATTATTTTACACTAAGTGATGGGGAAAATATCAACTTTTGGATATTTGTCCTTGAAAATAATGTTATCATATGATACAATTGTAGCATAAAGTAGAGATGAGGCGATTTTGTGGTACAAGTTACGATTGTTTTAAATAAAATTGAATGTTTAGAAGAACTTTTAAAAAAGCTTTCAGAGCGTGGTTTAAAAGGCGGAACGGTTATTGAAAGTAGCGGTATGGCACGAATATTGGCTCGTGGCGATGATGCGTTTGGCATATTTTCTTCATTAAAAGACTTGCTCGACCTTGATAATGGTGGAAGTCGTACAATTTTTATGATTGCAGATGAATCACAGGTGAAAATGATTTCAGAAACCATGAACGAGGTCACAGGCGGGCTTGAACATCCAAACACCGGAATATTATTTTGTACACCGCTCGTATATATAGAAGGATTACGTAAAAATAAATCATAAAGTTGAGGTATTATATGAAGTATAGGAAAGATGCTAAAAGCGGGAAAGACCTCTCAGTTTTGGGATTTGGTTGTATGCGATTTACAAAAAAAGGCAATAAGATTGACCAAGAAAAAGCAGAGGCGGAAATGCTTTGTGCCATTAAAAGAGGCGTCAATTATTTTGACACCGCCTATATATATCCAGGAAGTGAAGCCGCCCTCGGTGAATTTTTAGCAAAGGGCTATCGTGATTCCGTCTATATTGCTACAAAGTTACCGCATTATATCATAAAAAGTCTAAAAGATGCGGATCGAATTTTTGAAGAAGAACTTAAACGACTTAAAACCGATCATGTGGATTATTATCTGATGCACATGCTTACGGATCTTGGTTCGTGGGAGCGATTATGTAATATTGGTATTAAAGATTGGATAGAAAAACGAAAGAAAAACGGACAAATTCGCCATATTGGGTTTTCGTTTCATGGCGGAACGCATTCGTTTAAAAAGATAGTGGATGCTTATGACTGGGAATTTTGTCAAATCCAGTTTAATTATATGGACGAATATAGCCAGGCGGGAACTGAAGGTCTTAAATACGCCGCCCACAAGGGACTTCCGGTTGTGGTTATGGAACCTTTGCGTGGAGGACGGCTTGTGAATGGGCTTTCACACGAGGTAAAGCAAATGTTTGCCACTGAAAAACCGTTGCGTTCGCCTGCCGAATGGGCGTTTCGATGGATTTGGAATTTCCCTGAAGTAACCACAATTTTATCTGGAATGAACTCAACCGACCAAGTCCTTGAAAACACACGCATAGCCTCAGAAGTTGAGCCGGGTGAGCTAAGTGAGTCCGAACTTAACCTTTTGACAAAGGTTAAAGTCGAAATAAATAAGACAGTAAAGGTTTCGTGTACAGGCTGTGGATATTGTATGCCGTGTCCTATGGGTGTGGATATTCCGACATGTTTTAGAACCTATAACGTTAAATACACTGATGGTTGGCGTAACGCCCTTAGGGAATATCTCATGTGTACAACCTTTAAGGCAACACACACAAATGCTTCAAAATGCGTTGCCTGTGGCAAGTGCGAGCAACATTGCCCGCAAGCTATTGAAATTCGAAAAGAACTTAAAAACGTAAAAAATGAACTTGAAGGGCCTTTGTATCATATGGCACGTGTAGGGTTAAAATTTTTAAAGCTAAAAGATTAAATTTTACCCTAATTATTAGGACTTATGATAACAAATTAAGGAACTCACCTAAATCTATGTAATCTGAAATGAGAATATATATAAGTGCATATATAATCATTGGGTCGTCGTTTTCATCGTTTTCCATAAATAAGAAAATCAAAGCAATTAACAGCAAGTCCTCGGTAGATAAAAAACCAAGGACTTTTTTCGTTTCCGGATTATAAACTGTTGTTGGTATAAGCCCTAATAATGGGTTGTTTTTTTCTTTTTGCTTTTTTCCCTGTTTTTGTTGCTTTTTTTCTTTTTGTTTTTCGGGTTCTTGAGGTGGTGGTGGCGGTGGTGGCTTTAGCACCGCCCTATGTATATTATTCTTATTTTGGCTTGTTCGATATTGCGAATTCCGATTCGAATTGTTGTTTTGTGGCTTTTGAATAGTGGCGTTGTTTATTGGTTTAGATGAAATTAGTGGAGTTTGGACGTTTTGCGGTGGCTTTTGATAAGTATTTGTGGCTTGTGGCTGATTTTTGGGTTGGTACCTCTTGTACATTTAGATTACCTCCCACCATCTGAATTTGTGTCTTTTAATGCCCCAAGCACTTTTGTTAAGCTCATCATTTTTACTGCATTATCAACGCTTTCACGCCGTTTTGGCTTTAAAAACGGACGCAGGGAGTTTAAAAAATTTGTACTTTCGTTATTTTGGTTATTATTCATTGCCGACATAACTTTTTGCATCTTCATCATCATTTCAATATTATCCATATTTATTCCGCCAGCACTATTGGTATTGTTAGTATTATCACCGCTTTGGAAGGTTGGCTCTTGAGGAACGTCGCTTTCGCCTCCCATGAAAGCACTTATGATATTTTGCAATTGTCCCTGCCCGTCGTCGCTCGCCATCATGCTTTTTAACTTTTCAACGGCTCCGCTTAAATCTATGTTGTCGTCCACAAAAACACCTCCCATCTAAATTTTAATTCTCCGCACGAAAGCAACTTTTTGTACATATTTGCTATTTGATGTAAAACTCTATTTTTTGAAGATAGAATTAATTTGACGCATAAGTTCGGGGTTGCTTGCAAGGGTTTTGGTTAAGTTTGGATTCGTCTGCAGAGTCTGTTTTAAATCGTTTACGTTTAGACCATTTAACTTTGAATTTAATTCGCCTTTGTCCGTAGACTTTATTGCCGTTTCAACTTGTGACATCTGTTCGGGCGATAACATATTTCCCATTTGTTGCATTGCCATCGAAAGCATTTGTGGATTCATGTTTTTAATCATATCTTCAATATTCATATAAAATCTCCTCCTAATTATGTTGGAACATTATGCTCCTAAGTTATTTTATGCACAACAAATAAAATTAGTGACAAATTTTTCTGTTTGTGCTATAATATTCGATATAATTATTTAGGAGAGTTTATTATGAAAGCATTAATAATCAGCGATTCACATAAATTGTTTTCAAGTATCGAACGTATAATTGAAAATGAAGAGGGTATTAATCTTATTATACATGCAGGGGATATGCATGAGGATGTTGAAAAAATTATTGAAAAATATCCCAATATTCCTTGCGAATACGTTTTGGGGAATAATGAATTTTACGTTCGAGACGTTCCAAACGATAGGGTTTTCATGTTTAGCGGAAAGAAGATATTTCTAACCCACGGTCATCGTTATGGCGTAAAAGGCGGAGTGTTTCGAGTGTATACAAAGGCTTTAGAATGCGGTGCAGACGTGTGTGTGTTTGGGCATACGCATGAAAAGTTTTGTGAAAAGGAAGGCGACGTGTGGATTGTAAATCCAGGCACAACGTGGCAATCGTATGCAATTTTAAATATCGAGAATGGTGAAATTGGCATTGAGCTTAAAACCTCATAAGATTTT
>JAVXFE010000213.1:0-3610 GCA_036658075.1 Oscillospiraceae bacterium | reverse complement strand
AGCATCTTCAAAACTTGGAACGACAACAATATCAAAGATAAATTTATCATCAACACTACGCTTACTTTGTACTCTGCGTCGTAAAGCATCTTCTTCACTCATCGACATTTCATCGACAATAAGAATATCACACTCCAAAGTATTTTCTGCGTTTCGAGCGAACTGTCGTCCAATTTCATCTGCACCAGGTTCGATTTCCAAAAGTCGATGAATCGTTTTTGCCTCCACGCCACAAACTTCAGTCATACGCTTAGCCGCTCTGCCTGTTGGTGCCGCTAAGGCAACACGCTTGTGCATTTTTTCCATAATTTTTATTATAGTATTAATTATTGTAGTTTTACCTGTACCGGGCCCACCGGTTATTACCAAAGCTGAATTTTCAAAAACCGTTTGTACCGCCTCAATCTGCATATCCGCCAATTTAATGTCCGTTTCCTCTTCTATATCGGCGATTCGTGCATTTATATCATTTGAATCCACATCAAACACAATTTGAGACATAGAAATTAACCGTTCCGCTACTGTTTTTTCAGCATCATAAAACAGCTTTAAATATATCCCGTCATATTCGCCCATATTTTCAATAACAAGTTCTTTTTCAAGCAACAATTTTGAGACAACTTCTTCAACATTAGAAACTTCAACTTCTAAAAATCCCGCCGCCTGCGTTATCATTGCAGAACGAGGCATAAAAGTGTGACCGTTTAAATATGCCACGCTGTTCATCATAAATTTTATTCCGGAGGCAATTCGCTCTTTCGAGTTCCTATCAAACCCGATTTTAGCAGCTATTGTATCCGCCATTTTAAAGGAGATTCCGTCAATTTCGTCCGCTAAAATATATGGGTTTTTTTCAATCTGACTTATAGCATCAATGCCAAAAACTCTATAAGTTTTTACGGCACAAGCAGCGGAAATATTATACTTTTGAAAATACATAACAACTTCTCTGACACCTATCTGTTCTATATATTTTTTATACATAATATCAACTTTTGCCGCCGTTAATCCCTTAATTTCAGTAAGTCGTTCGTGTTCGTTTTCTATTATATTTAAGGATTCGGCTCCAAATTTTTCAACAATTCTTTTTGCGGTAGTTTTACCGATTCCCGGAAGAATTCCAGAGGCAAGATATTTTTCAATCTCAGCTTCAGTGGATGGCAAAACCCGCTCAAAGTATTCAACCTTAAACTGGTCGCCATATTCAGCATGAGTTGTCCATTCACCGTGAGCTACAATAGTTTCGCCATCTATCATTCCAGGCATATATCCCGTAAGAACAATAAGCTGATTCCCACTTGCTATTTCACAAACGGCATAGCCGTTTTCAGCATTTTCATATATTATATTTTCAATTGTTCCTTCTATTAATATTGACAAACTCTCACCTCTTTATATTTACAAAACCTTTGTTACATGGCGGGTTACATGACAATTTATATTTACTGCGCACGGCATTCCGGCAATATGTGTCGGAAAACTTTCAATATTCACGCCTAAAGCGGTTGTTGTCCCACCAAACCCTTGAGGTCCTATGTTAAGGTCGTTAATTCGCTTATGCAAGGTTTCTTCAAGGTCGCTATAATATTTATCCGAATTTCTACTATTAACGTTTCTTAACAAAGCCAATTTTGCCAAATAGGCTACTTTTTCAAAAGTTCCTCCTATTCCGACACCGATAACAAGTGGCGGGCATGGGTTACCTCCCGCCTTTTTAACAGTTTCTAGTACAAAATCAATTACGCCTTCGACGCCATCAGACGGCTTTAACATTTTAACGGCGCTCATATTCTCGCTTCCAAAGCCTTTGGGAGCGATAGTGATTTCAAGCTTTTCGCCCTCCACGATTTCGGTATGAATTATTGCAGGGGTGTTATCGCCAGTGTTTCCTCGTCTTATTGGATCGGCTACCACGGACTTTCGCAAGTACCCCTTTTCATAGCCACGACGAACGCCTTCGTTTATAGCCTTCGTTAAATTTCCACCCACAATATGCACATCTTGCCCTATTTTAAGGAAGATTACCGCCATACCTGTATCTTGGCAAATAGGCATCATTTCATTTTTGGCAATCTCGGCATTCTCTAAAATATCCGAAAGGATTGACTTCCCTAGCTCGTTTTTTTCAGTAGCCATACCACGTTCTAAAGCCTCTTTTATATCATTATTTAAACAGCAATTTGCCTCTATGCACATGTTTTCTAATACTTCAATAATTTCACTTACGTTAATTTCCCTCATAAAATAAATACCATTTGCCTTTCAAATATTATAGCCTATACGCCAAACGACCAGCTATTAAACCATACCAAGAAGAGCTTTACATAATCAGCGTTAGCCGGAACCCCCGTCAAAACAGGATAAAACGCCACAAACAAAAGCAGACAGGTTATTACAAACACCATCGAAACATTTTTAAACCATCCAAACCTCTCCTCTAAATCACGCATAGCGTATATGATAAACATAACCATAAACGGTGTGCTTGCAAAGAAATGATATATAAATACCGCACGTGATACAAACATCCACGGCACGTATTGTGCGAGCAGTGCAATCGAGATAAACAAAACCTCTTTGCTCTTTTTTTGTATTCCTACAATAATCGAATACACAAATGCCGCAATTCCTGTCCACCACAAAAGAGGATTCCCGAATATTGAAATCGTTCCTACCATTCCGGGAGTCACGGATTCATTTGGTGCAAGATACGCCCAAAGTGGCTTATAATCAATCGGCCACTGATACCACATTGACGAATACGGATGTGTAGATGTTAGCGTTCCATGATAATCGAGCATGTATTTTTGATTATTCCACATGGCCTCAAATATGATTCCGTATTCTCCCGTCATAACGATAGGAACATACGAAAGCAGATAAATCATCCCGGGTATTGCTACAAAAAACAACAAGCACACGCTACAAATCTTAAAGAAAAACGCAGTGTATTTTGCTTTTTGTGCCTCAGGAAGAGCTTTAAAAATCATTACCATAATTATGGCAAATTCGACCGCAAGACCCGCTCCGGCATATATGGCAATCCATTTTGACGCCGCTCCAAGTCCCCACGCAATCCCCGACATCGCTAAAAAGCCAGTCAAAGATTTTGTGTTTCGAATATTCCCAAAAAGCGTCCCCATTCGTGCTTGTGAAATTGCCCTTTCTCCAAACATATACATAAAATAGAACATGGCAATAATGAAAAATACGGGGTACGAATCAATTGTTCCCATCCTTGTCAAGGAAAAATGCATAAAGTCAAAAGCGAACAAAAGCGTTCCAATCACACTATAACGAGTCCTTCCAAACATCTTTTTTAAGAAGAAATATAAAAGTGGCAACATAAAAATTCCGAACAATGTCCCCATAATTCTCCATCCAAAAGGTGTCATTCCAAAGATAGCAACGCCTATCGACATAATAAGCTTTCCAAGTGGTGGGTGGGTGGTTTCATAATACGGCATCATGTGAAGATGTTCATACGCCGTACGAGGATGATAAATTTCATCAAAATATGTTCCATTCATATACGTACTTGTATCCTGAGCATATTTTTGCTCATCCACAATATTTTTATAGTTAGATTCGCCGTTTCCTACCACGCTTT
>JAVXFE010000212.1:0-3617 GCA_036658075.1 Oscillospiraceae bacterium | reverse complement strand
ATCGACATATCTGAAACACCGTTTAGCAAAGTCATCATCATAAAGAAAAAGGCCGTTAACAACATAAAAAATCCAATAAAAACGTACCCAATAGGTGTTCTAAAATAACTTTTAAGTTCACGTATAAAAATCGCCTTCATTAATTTTTGCCCCCTTCTTTTTCAGGTTCTGTGTCTTCACTATTTTCACTATTTTCACTATTTTCACTATTTTCTGTGTTTTCTGCGTTTTCGCTAACGCCATCAATGTTCTTATCGTCTTCATTAAGCGTTTCTTTATCGTTTTCTTCCACAGTTTGAGTTTCATCAGTTGTTGTCAAATTTATAAAGACATCTTCTAATGTCCCTGTGTTGTTTGCAAGCAAATTATCGAGAGTATCAGATGCTACAATCTCTCCTTTATTAATAATGATAATGCGGTTACATACCGCTGAAACTTCGGGTAAAATATGAGAACTTAAAATTATTGTATGATCGGCACGCAAATCGTTTATAACATTTCTAATTTCTTGAATTTGAGCCGGGTCAAGACCCACGGTTGGCTCATCTAATATTAAAATCTCAGGGTTTCCAATTAAGGCACCCGCAAGACCAACTCTTTGCTTATAGCCTTTTGAAAGGTTTTTGATGAGTCTTTGTGACACATCTTCAATTTTAACCAAGTTAATAACTTCATTAATATGTAGAGTTTTATTCTCCATCTTAATTTTTTTCAAGTCATAAACAAAATCAAGATATTCAAAAACTGTCATGTCCATATAAAGCGGTGGCAATTCCGGAAGATATCCAATTTTAGCTTTTGCCTCTTTTGGATGTTCCAGTATATCATAACCATCAATGGTTACGCTTCCTGAATCAGACGAAATATATCCCGTTATGATATTCATAGCAGTAGATTTTCCGGCACCATTCGGTCCTAAAAAGCCTACAACCTCGCCCGTATCGATTGTAAAAGAAACATCGTTTAGAGCTATATTCTTGTCATAGACTTTTGTAATGTTTTCAACATCAATCATTAAAATTCCTCCTATTTTTTATAAAAACATTTTATTTCACATTAAAAACTAACTGTTTCATAGTATACCATATTAGCAAATATTTTTCAATAAGTATCGAAATAAGTTCTTTATTTGTTAACTAAATGTTCATCAAAAATATTGCTTGTAAAGTTCTTCTTGTTCTGTTATAATGGCAGTATCTAAAACCGTTAGTTAGGAGAATATTTATGAAAAAATTATTTTGTATAATTCTAACATTTTTTATGATTTTAAATATAACCGGGGTCTTTGCAGAAGTTATGCCAATAAAACTTGGCGTACTTGAAACCGACAACCCCTATGAACGTGATTATGAACTTCCACCACTTGACGACCGACAATTTCATCATGGTTCCATGGCTCCGGAATTATTACCATCTTCTTTTACGTCTGAACATATTTCGCCCGTTAAAAACCAAGGCAAAATTGGCGTGTGTTGGACGTTTTCTGCCATTGGAATGGTTGAATCTGCATTGCTTAGAAAGTTTCCGGACTCAAACGGCGACAAGTCGATATATGATTTTTCTGAAGAGCATATGCGTTATGCACTTTCAGACACAGGCAACAATCCAAATGGATTTATTCGTTCTCCTGCCGCTGGTGGAAATTCTCCAAAGGCAATGGCGTACCTTATGCGACGTGAAGGTCTTGTCGATGAAGTATCTGATCCTTATACCGTTTCAGATACGCCTCGAGATTATTCAATAACTCAAAGTAAGCCAAAAAGTTCTGTGTTTGTAAAAGAAATGATAGACATCCCCGACTTAGAAGCAGCGGACAGAACAGGTTTAAATGAAAAGAAGCTTGCACATATAAAACGCATAAAAACCCTCGTATATGATTATGATGTTGTAGCAACCGCTGTTTTTTATGATACAGAGTCGTTTTCGGCTGACATGGAAAACTTATGTTATAATCCTTCATCTGATGCTATAAAGGGTCCAGATCACGCTGTTTCTATCATAGGTTGGGACGATACATATTCTGCATTAAACTTTAAAAACCCGCCCGCCGGCGATGGTGCTTTTTTGATAAAAAACAGTCACGGCGATACCGCCAATAACGGCGATGGACTTTTCCATCTTTCGTATTATGACTTGTATGCGGGCTTTAACGCTTATGCAATACCAGAGGTTATGTACGATGGTAACTTTAATATATATGAATATGACAAAATGGGTATGAATGCCTCATTTGGTTATTCTCAAGCCGCCTCAATTGAATATGCATGCGTTTTTGAAAAGAAAAATTCAGACCCTGAATACATTACCGCCATAAGCTTTTATGCCACTAACCCAAATTCGAAATACGAAATTTTAATCAACGCCGCAATGCCCGCTTCTCAAGAGAAACCATCTTTTAAAGACATGACTTCTATACTTGAAAAAAGCATTGAATATTCAGGTTATTACACGGTCGAACTTCCAGTACCAATTAAAATTAGCGATTCGAAATTTGTTATTGCCATCCAACCCACCACTTTAAATGGAACTAACGCAAGAGCCGCTGTCGAAACCACCTCTAAAAGCATAAATTTTGTTCCAAGCCTCAATTCATATATTAGACTCGGAAATAGTCCGCAAGAATATCAACAGTTGCCCAATGCTGACGTTTGTATAAAAGCTATCACAAAATCAACAAATTCTCCAATCACTGCAGTTAACAGCCTCCGTGACGGAAAGTTTCACACCGTTCTAAAAAACAATACAGGAGTTGCTCTTGATGGAAAGCTTTGCATTGGAACATACGAAAACATGATTTTAACAGACATAACCTTTGCCGATATTCACTCAAACAGTTATGACACATCTGCTGATTTTAGCATTTTGGCGCCTGCGGAAAACGGCAAAACTTATAAATCTATCTATTTAAAAGACCTACCATCTATACAACCGTTAACTCAGCCTTAAATATATTCTTAAATTTAACCGACAAAAAAGCGATCTATTTTGTCGAGAACCGACTAATGCAAAAAATCCGGCATCTCTTTTAAAAGATGCCGGAAAATAGTATTATTGTTTATAAAGTGCTGTGGATTTGTGCCATATATACTATTGCACAAACACTACCTTCTGTACTAGCAAAAAAGGTTGTAGCTATTGCCTGGAGTCAACGTGCATTCATTGTTGTTATAACAATAACCATCAATAAAGGCGAATAATCAATTTTTACTTTTGTCTGACCGTTCAGATTTGCTCCACCAGATTACTAATTATGTGCCCAATAAGTAGCATTACTAGGTACTCCCCAAGTACTTACACGGAAATAATATTTTTGTCCTGCTGTTACGCCTGACAAATAAAAAGATGAACCTATAGGTCTATCTTCTAAAACAGCCAAAACAGTATCTGTTGTAGAAGGGGATACTCCATTTTGCTGCACCAAACTTACATTATATGTCGGTCCTCCAAAGTTTTGAAAATAGAAAAGATTAAAAAACATCCTTCCGCTTACATCCGCAACATATACCGGAGTAGATGTGCCAAATTCTGAACCGGCTGCTCTAACATAAATGGAGTCTTCAACATCAATATACGGCTCTACCTGGGGGAATCCAACTGAAATTGCTGGATCATATATT
>JAVXFE010000211.1:0-3618 GCA_036658075.1 Oscillospiraceae bacterium | reverse complement strand
ACTCCAAGCAAGGAAGAAACTCCAAGCAAGGAAGAAACTCCAAGCAAGGAAGAAACTCCAAGCAAGGAAGAAACTCCGAGCAAGGAAGAAACTCCAAGTAAGGAAACGCAGTCTGTTTTTGAAGAAGACCCGTTAGCAAAAGCAAAAGCACTTTACACCGGGACTGAAACTGACAGACAGCCAATGATATCAGTTAGTAATATGAAGCAACTGTATAATGAAGCGGCTAACTCTGTTGCCAAGGAAATGTATGGGTATGATTTGAGCTTGAACTTTGCAGCGGGCGAACGTGAAAAGTTCCTTGTAATAACGCCTAAATACTCAAAAAAATCAGATGGCAACACACAGGCAATGCTTACATTGCAAGAATCAAGCGAGGGAACAACCATTAGCGGATTGTCTTCCGCTACGATTGATATTATAGATGAAGACAGGTCCGGACCGATTAAGGTTGGATTTAAAGAAAGCTCTATAACTGCGGATGGCGAGCATGCGATTGTGGAATTAACAAGAGAAGGTTCACCGAATACGATGGTGGCCGTAAGCATGTATTCTGAAAATGACTCGGCAATTGGTGGTAAAGATTTTTCGACCGTAGGAGGATTGGATGTATATTTTCCGATGGGTGTTATGTCAAGGACGATTCAAGTCCCGATTATGCGAAAAAGCATGCAGGAAAAATCATTTAATTTAAAGCTAAATATGCCAACCGGGTGTGAAATAACCAATGATGCATTAAGGGTTAATATAGCTCCTGCCAAAAGCGAAGAAGAAGAAGTGTCGCTGATGGCGTCTTCTAATCCATATGTGGATACTTCTGTTGATTTTCTAAATTTAAACGATTCATACTTTTCGGGTGGTGGGTGTAAAGAAAATGGCGAAGTGGTTTTAAATACCATAGACGCGAAGTATAACACAAGAGTTGGGTACACCATGGTATTTAAAAATATGGCATATTATTACGATGGTGTAAGAATAAGCTGGCGTCAAGAACCAAAAAGTTCTTGGCTTATAAGCGACGGAACTACAGAGATGTGGACTAAAGGAAAAGACTGGAAGGATCTTCATCTTTTGAACAAAACGAGTGATCGAGGCTTTAAGGAAAAAGACCGCGACGTTTACTTTGGTCGTATGTATAATGAGTCCTTAAGTGTTGAGGCGATTTGTTCTGGTTTTTCGGGAAGAACAACATATATTAGTTCTATCAATCCAATAAAAAGAAGGTTTGATGTTCAACTTGCACCTGCAAAGACGTTAAAATACGCAAATGTGACTGATGCTGAATCTAATACCTACACATCGGCAATATTAGATAATAGGGCAGATATAAATAAGATTAGAAAAGCTTCGGGGGATTATGTTACAGTCACCGCAACAAACAGCAACAGTTATGCAAGATTAGCGGGACTTGAGTTTATAGATAAAAAAGGTGATCCAATTGTATGGGAGTGGGGGGACAGCTTTTTGGAGCGTGAAACCCAATTTGTTAAAAATACGTCGAACACGAATTCTATTACATTTAGATTAACACCTGCTATCATTCACCACTTAGGTGAAGATGGCATGGAGACAAAAGATGGCGATGCTAGTGGCTCACTGGTTGGACAAATTAGAATCAGACCTGTGTTTGAAAAATATCCAGCAGAAGTAAAAATATTGGAAAATGAATTTGGTAAGTTTACAGAAGTGAATCCGCCTGCTGATGGCAAATATTATATTGGCGATAGAATCAAGCTTTCAGGAAGCATAAAAGATCAATATAAATATGACTATAAGGGCGTGGGTCATAGATATAAAACTAAATTAAATGATATGATTAAGGCAGAAAGCGGCACAATAGACACGGACAATTTTAATGAAATTAGTATCCAAATTAGAAACAAGTATAATGAATTTTCACCGGAATTTTCAAAAAATGACAATACTATTATTATCAAGGTGAAAAAGACTGATGTGGATGAGGGTAAATTTGACCTAACAAGGGGAGTTTTTCTAGGCAGCGAACGGAAAGAAAATGGAGAATATTACGAGTATACATTTATTCCTGCCGGTCTGGTTAAACCCAAAATATATCCTATGACGGCATATGCAACAAAGCCGAGTGACATCATTGGATGGTCGAGAGGGAAAGGTTATGAGTTTCAAGGAAACGGATTTTATCACGAAGCAAGTTCACAAAAAGCGGAAAACGTGATAACCGTAACAGTTCGTACACCTCGTGTTCCGAGTTATACTGCTATAACCGGTAAACTTTATAATACGGATATCAACTTATCTACAGGTAGACAGAATGAAAATCCAACGATCCCTGCTGCCGGGGCTATTGTTTGCACAGGTGGCTCAATTGCAGTTACGGGGATGGATGGTTCCTTTGCAACAAAGGCAGTTCCTGCAGAACCTGGAAGCACTATTAGATATATGGTTATCAATAATGGCGTTGAAAAAATTATGCAGGCTAATGTGCAAGGTGAGTGGACAAGGCAGGTCGCTCCTGACCCAACGCTGGGAATAGGCAGTGTTACTGTTCCAGCATATGTTGCTGTCCTTGGCGTTGTATCTGCTCCAACAATGACAAATGACAGTGCATGGTTTAACACTATTAGCGTTGTGCAAAAAGATGCGCCGATGACAGAAAACCACACCGTTGTGTTAAATGGCTCAGACACGAAATTTATTGCAACCGTTAAGGACAATGTGCCATATAAATTAAATGGACAGGAGCTTATAGAAAAAGTTACAAAAGTAGACTTCCTTGTTATGGACGGAAGAACGAAAAAGTACAAATCAAAATTTGAGGCTGAAAAAGGGAAAGACGGTGTAACATGGACTGCGGAACAGTTTATGTTAGGCTCGGATTCCCCAAGTCTATACACGTATGGCGACGTAATCTATATGCAAATGACAACCGATAAAAAGGTTGCAACAACAGGCGTTGAGGATGGTATGAAAAATGAAACGGTTTATTCGCCGATTTCATCAGGATATCAATTTACATCAGGCACAATAACAACCGTAAATGAATTTGAGGTTAATATACCCATCAGTGCTGATGATTTAATTAAACCTGAAACCAAAGGATATACGGGAAAAGGCTTTTATGATGTGCCAATGCTTGAAACCTTTGGTACGTTATTTCAAAGTGATAATTTCAGCCTTACAGTTGAAAAATTACCGAACCGTGGCATACGAATACGTTTTGGTGTTCAAATTGCACTAAACGGCCCACCTGATAAGAAAAAGACGGATACTAGCGAAAGTGCTGATTTATACATCGACGACGACGGCGATCTTGATGCGGACTATCCTATGAATCCGACTGAACAAGCAATGCAGAGTAAAACCGATGGTGGTGCCATGAAGCCGATGAGTAAATCAGAACTTCATGATAACTGGAAAAATGCAATGAGTGTAGGCGGATTTACCGGTGCGTACAGTATGTTTTCAGGTGCGACTAAAGCTGTGACAAACCAAGCCGTAAAAAAACTTTTTACCCCTGTTAAATCGACTACGAACATAGTGAATATGAAATATTTAGCGCAACAGATGGCGAACCCGCAATTTATAATTTTATTGCGACTTGGTGGAACCTTCGATTTTGCTATTCGTATCAATGATGAT
>JAVXFE010000210.1:0-3652 GCA_036658075.1 Oscillospiraceae bacterium | reverse complement strand
AACATCATGTACTTTGTAAGCTTATGAATTACATTAAGGGTAAATGGCTTATATGGATATTCTGTCTTTAAGACATCGGCAACCTTTTTTGCACCAATCAAGGTGTTTAACGTATAATCCGTATATCCGAGCGGTATTTCATAACACGCCATGTCATCAAGCATCTGTTTTTCACACAAAACATCATAACGTGCGCCTACCGCATCAAACCATTTAGGAGAATCCTTAAATTCGGCAAAGTTCACACATAAGGTGTATAGACCTTGACACTCTGATGTACCCCAGTTTGCATCACCTTTTAAAGGAATTGATGCATTACCCATGGCCCACATATATTTTAAGATTGTTGTAAAAACTTCAGGGGTCATAGCTTGGCAATTAATAAGTTCTAAAAAGTACCCCGGTATAACCTGCATTCTTACGGCTCTATCCAGAAGCTTCTTATGGCTTGGGTTTGAACCACGAACTTTTATATAATCAACAACCCATCTTAAAGCGGTGTACGCATACTTTTCATCGCCTGTTGTATTATATGTAGCAACAAGCTTATCTAGCCATGTATCAAAACGGAATAGCTCTTCCTCATATCTGTATGTTCCATATTCAGGTTGAACCCACGGCATTGTATCTAATTGGTCATATGAGAACATCATCTGTAACAAACCAGATTTGTTCCATTTTAAATTATCTTCCTCCCATGCCGTGTCGTCTGTTTTGAAAACCGCCAATTCCTTTTCGTCCGTTCCACCATCGTTACAACCATAAAGATTTAGCGTTGCAGTTTCTAAAACGTCGTTAGTTTTTAGCATGTCTATATCAGCCTTAATATAAATTCTCTTAGAATTGCTATCTAGTGGCTGACCGCTTTCTTGTGCATACAAATAGTCTTCTGTACAATAATTTTTTGAAACATTAGCTCCTGCCGAAATATACGTTCCATATTCCACAGGGACTTTTAAGCTTGTGCCATTTACAACAATGTTAATGTACGGCTTAAAGTTTGGATTATCATCACTGTTTATGCGAATTTTAGAACCGTCCATATTTGTGGCGGTTAATACAAACGCAATCTGCTTTGAAATCCCCTTTTTATTCGAAATATGGTCGGTGATATCAATCGGAACCTCTTTTGGCTCGGGTCCAAACTTTACGATATCCGTAATAATCATACCACTACGAATATTATACATAAAGTTTTCTTCGAGCATATGAGCGTTTAATATATCCGTTTTTGAAGTTGTTGTCTTCTTTGGTCTATCACGCTTTGCCTCTAACTCAACATAATAGTTCATTAAGGCAACTTTCGCCTCATCATAACTTCCAGCTTTTACCGCTTCTTCAACAAATTCTAAATCAGGATAGCCTTCATAATTAAAATACGGTTTTACGGTCCATTTTTCGCCATTCCATTTACCAAAAAACTCCTCATCAGTAACAAGGTTTGGGTCTGGATGGATTGGATAATCATAAGTAGAGGTCTTTCTTCCTGCCTTTTCACCAGGACTTACCCCTAAGTTTGCCGAAATCTCTTTTAAGACATCTGCTTCTAATACCGGTTCGTCAACTGTTTCAAAGTCTTCCGGTATTCTAAGATCTTCAACATTATCAGTTTCAAGTCCCGCCTCAAGATTAAGATTCGGTTCAACTTTAGCATTAACCTCAATGTCCCCAGTAGAAGTCGTGCCATCTGCATCTATTGCAAATACTCCCGCACATGTGAAAAGCATTGCAAACGCTAATAAAGCGGACAAAACTTTTCTAAATCGCTTTTGATAAAACATATATATATCCTCCATTTCCTTGCGGAGTTTAGGGGGCGACACACGCCCCCTGTAGTATTTCACTAGTCAATAGTAGAGTAAATTATCTTTGCAGATTCTGCACGTGTCAAGTTAGAAAGCGGATTAAATTCGCCGTTTTCGTTACCGTTTACAATTCCGTATTGTTGGAGCTTAGAAACGCTTTCTTTTGCATAATCCGAAATTTGTGACTCATCTGAAAATGTCATTATCTCATTAACGTTTTCAAAGCTCTTATGTGCAACAGTTAAAGCTTTCACTGTCATAACGGTCATATCCTGTCTGCTAATTGGCATTCCGATACCAAACTCATCTTGGCTAATACCATTTACTATACCTAGTTCATGAGCTTTTGCAACATATGGATAATACCATTGGCTAGTTTCAACGTCTCCAAATGCAACATTTGCATATTTCTTAACGTCTATCTTTAAAGCTGTCAATAACATTTTTAGGAATTCTTCACGGTTTACTGAACGTTCAGGTTCAAACTTACCATTCCCGTTTCCGGACACGATATTTTGAAGAGCTAATTCAGTAATATATTTCTCAGCCCAAAAGTTTTTCGAAACGTCCGAAAATGCTTCTGTTGGTGTTACTTCTGTAGGGGTGTTAGGTGTAGCAACCGAGCCGCCTGAATTTCCGCCACTGCTACTGCTACCGCCGCCACCGCTACCGCCGCCGCCTTGTGTACCGCTGTTTGTGCCTTTTACAAGGAAGTTTTTCACTTCGCCTATAACTTCTTTACCATCGACAATAATAGATGGAACAAGTGCAACTTTCACATTTCCGCCTTGACGTGTAACTTTACCTGTAGCGGTTAAAGCGTTTTCATTTGTACTTTTCCACGATATTGCACTGCCATATTTACCAACAGTTGGTATTTTATCTGTTGCAATATCTTCTGTTAATTCATAAGGTGCATCAATTTTCAGAAGTTGCATTTCAGCTCTTGCTTTTTCAACATCATTTGCACGGAATAGTATTTCAAATTCCTTAAGTCCAGTGTTTCCGTTGTTTTTGTCAGTTACAAGATATTTAACATATCTTGCCTTTGTTGCACCTACTGAAATTTCATCAGCAGTTGTCTTTTTTCCGCTATAAACAGTTTGCCACGTCTTGTTATCTTCACTAACTTGAATTTCATAAGCGTTTACAATATTTTCGCCTTTGTTATCCGCCTCTAAAACTCTAACAGTGTTTATAAACTCAACGCCACCTAAATCCACTATTATATAAGGATTTTTTATACCTCTTGCCGTGAACCACATTGTATGTTGAAGTCCATCAACAGCGTTTTCAGCCTTTTTATCGCCCGTTCCGCTATCGTTTGACGATACCGTTTTTCCACGTGCAATATTTCCGGCTTTTATTGCTGCAATAATTACAGGAATCTCTTTTGTGATAGATACATCAGCATTGGCTTTGTCCGAAAGCGTTAATGTAAGCACAATCGGCGTATTAACAGAAACATTTCCCTTTTTACCATCGATAGTTAAAGCTTCTGCATTTGATGTTGCCCATACTGCCGTGGTGTTGCTTATAGAAGGAGTATTTAAAAGTACATCATCGGTAATATACGAATCTTTTTGGAATCCGCTATAATATGCACCGGTTGCAAAAAGCTCTTCTAAAAGCAAACCTTTGTTTGTGCTAAATTTTAGGTTATCAATAGCCAAACTTCCTGTTTTTTCAACAAATACATCCATGTTTTCAATGTTTGAAATCTGTTGTCTTGTAAACTTATTGTCGATAACAGGAGTGGTCATATCCTTAACCCAAACACTCATACGATTACTAACCGGGTTTATTTTAATGCGTATCGGAACTTTTTCATTTTGTCCAATAGGGAT
>JAVXFE010000209.1:2752-3657 GCA_036658075.1 Oscillospiraceae bacterium | reverse complement strand
CTAAGTGCGTATTTTACACGTGTCATATCATAATCTTTTTCACCTAACACATATAAAGCAGTCTCTACCATTGCACTAAAAAGAATCCAATTACACGACCATGGCGTAATTTTTCTGCTTTTTTTAAGGACATCAACAACATTTTTGTGAACCCTTTCGTCAAGCTTTCCGACAATATTTTTCTGTGAACGCACCAAAGAATGTGCAAAAAATGCCGTATCAACTAAAGGTTGTGTTCCATCATCAAAGTTCATATAATCTTTAGAATCCGGATCAGTCGCCGCATCAATGCAAGATAGCACAATGTTTTGATATTTTTCACGCATAACCTCTTCATCTTTGCTAAGCCCGCTTGATTCAATCCACGCTGTTAAACCGCACATTGTTCTTCCAAAAGCTTCAAGATGTGCAAATAAGTTTCTATCACTTCCATAACTTACCACCGGCATTGTCTCTTTAAGCTTTCTTTGTGATAAAGCTATTAAGATTGGGTCAACTATTTTCAGCATAGATTTTAGCCAAAAATCTCTTTGTTCCTCTTTTTTCATAGAACTGAATTCCATAATTTTCACACTCCATTTTGTAATCTTTTTAATTACATAATATAATGAGGTATTTGAAATTTAACTTTCAAATACCTCATTTGTTTTCTGTCTATTTTTGTTTAATTAAAGAAACCGTTTGAACAGTTTCATCCCATCCCACAGTGTATCCAATCGCCTCAGCTAAGAAACGAATAGGTAGATATATACGACCTTCGGTTTGATTTAAAATAACCGTGGTATCCATAGTTATTGTAGTATTTTCGCCTGTTTTTGAATTAATTTTAAACAGCTTATTATTGTCGACCTGTATTACATAAACATTAGTTTTATCGAAAATAGTAACCGATTTTGTTGCATCAT
>JAVXFE010000209.1:0-2742 GCA_036658075.1 Oscillospiraceae bacterium | reverse complement strand
TGAGTAGGAATTTTAGCCGTTTTCCCATCAATAACTATAGTTTCAGCAACGCCAAACACTGTGAATGACATTAAAGTTATACAAAAGGCTATAACCGTAGCCATAACATTTTTCATCTTAAAATTTCTAATCATTAATTTCTCCTAGTTCGCAAGTTCATTTGAATTTTTTGTCATAGAAACCGTTTGACTTTCTTCGTCCCATCCAACGGTATAATCCATAGCTTCAGCTAAAAATCGAATAGGAATGTACATTCTTCCGCCATTCTCATACTCTTTTATAAAAGTTTTTGTATCCATACGATACCCTTTAGACTGGTTCACACCATCTGAAATCTTAAACAACTTATCACTATCGGCCTGTATCATATACGTAGCAGTCATATCGGCAATTACCGCATAGCGAGAGGAATCATCATATGTTACGTTACAATTTAAAGCCTCAGTAACAAATCTAAGAGGAACAAAAGTTCTCTCGTCCTTTTCGATAATTTCTCCCATATCAGCTGGAATAGTGTATTTTTTGTTATTTATAATGATATTTTCAGCGGTAGCAAACGTCGAAAACGATGTCGCACATACCAAGCATGTTAATATACCACACGTAATAAACTTCTTAAACTTTTTCATATACCTACCTCCACGAACTTTTTAAAATCTATATCACAGAGTATATCATACTTTGAAAAAAATATCAAGGTGCAAATTTCAGCTTTATGAACCTTGGATTTTTAGAGTTTTGATTTCGAAAGTCCTAAAGTCGACTTCAGCTATATTATCAATAAGCGGAAGTTCGATATCTTTTTCTTCTAGCATATCAGTAATCCAAACTTTATCTACCCAAGGTGCAAATTCAATTCTCGTGCGAGTTGCTGTTTTTTCACATTCATACAAACGCAAAATAACCATTTCATTTTCTTCTGCCATTTTTACGGTTTCTACCATTATATTAGATGCCTCAATATTAACGCACGCTGTTGTATCTACCACGACCGAGCCTTTGAAAACTTTGACAGGATTATTAAATCTATACGCTTCATCGACAACCGTTTCTGTTCCGAATGCATCATCATGGACAAGTAACGAATATTTCATTCTGTGTACACCAAAATCCCCACGTGGGTCAGGGCGACAACCACCTTTATGCAGTGATAACATCATATTGCTTCCATCAACCGAAATTCCATATTTGCAATCATTTAGCACACTTACCCCGAAACGAGTTTCGGAAATATCAGTATATTTATGGTTACATACCTCAAACATAGATTCTTCATATGGATTTTTCTTGTACGTTGGTCGTTCCATATATCCAAATTGGATTTCATGGCGTGCAAAAGATGCGTTTATGTTTATGTCAAATCCAACTTTTAAAAATTTGTGTTTATCCTTCCAATCAACAATGGTATCAAAGTCAATTCTATTATTATCGCTATAAAATATCATATCTTGTATAATTTTAGAATTTTCGGCAATATCATAGGTACTACGAATTCTAAACTGTAGTTCGCCATCCGCTACAATTTCACGACTTGTTAAACGAGTTTCAAGTTCAAATTGACAAAATGCATCCGCATCTAAATCCCAGTTATCCCACAAATACGGAACATCTTTTGCCGTCACAAATGCATTTAGCGGATTTCCGGTTCCTCGAACTTCACGACCGTTTGAAACATTTACAAGCGACTCAATATATCCAAACTCGTCAAATTTCACTTTGAAAAATGGCGTCGTTAAAATATCTTCAGCATATGCAAACGAACTATCTTTTTTAGCATATTCTACAGTTGTTTCAAGGGTTGATATTGAAAGGGCAGGTACAGAAACGCCTCCAACATATCTTTCACATTTCCCATTAATATCAATAATATCCTGATGTTTTCCGCCACTCAAATATACATCATTTGGAATCACAAATTGATTAGTCATATCAACAGAAATTGCATTAAGTGCCGTAATATCGTCGCTTTTAGCAACTAATTTTGACATCATTTTATCAATAGTGCTTGTTGCTTCTTTGATAAGAGCGTCTATCTCTTTGTGGCATTGGTCATGAGCTTCCGGAATACATGTCCCAGGTAATATATCGTGGAACTGATTAACCAGCAACGTCTCATACATTCCGTTTAATTCTGATTTAGACAATGTTTCAATCCCATTCATATGTAAAAGCGAGTTCAAAAAATCAACATTATGAAGCAGAATCTCAGCTTTGCGATTGTTGCGTTTTATCTTATGCTGATTTGTAAGCGTTCCACGATGAAGTTCTAAATATAGCTCGCCCATATACAATGGAATGTTTTTCGAGGACGCTTCTAAATCCTTCATAAAATCACTAACCGTAGTATATTTCGCCTTTGGGCAACCTTCTAAATCAGTAACACGGCGTGCTTGCTCCGCCATCTCATATTGAGGTCCGCCTCCGCCATCTCCAAATCCATATGCCATAAGCCTTTTATTGTTAACATGTTTATGCAGTATATCGTTGTTTTCACTTGTCGTTGTGGCTTCAATAATAGCTTTTGGACCCGCAAAAGTGTGTGTGGTGTTAAAATGTACAAGCACATCCGTGCCATCATTTCCACGCCATGTGAAAGTATCGAATGGAAATCGATTTTCTGCATTCCATGATAGTTTTGTGGTAAGGAAATACTGTATTCCACAACCTTTCATAATTTGTGGGATTGCCGCATTATATCCAAACGTATCAGGCAACCAAAAACTATCTGAACGATAATTAAAG
>JAVXFE010000208.1:0-3666 GCA_036658075.1 Oscillospiraceae bacterium | reverse complement strand
CTAAAGCAGGGTTCGACGGAACTCGGAAGCATTGTTATGAACATCGTTGCCAATCTTTTCGGAATGGGAAACGCAGCGACGCCTTTAGGAATAAAAGCAATGGGGGAACTTGATAACTTAAATCGTCATTCGTCACGGGCATCAAACGAGATGTGTATGTTTGTCGTGTTTAACACCGCTTCTATTCAACTTGTGCCAACAACGGTTGTATCGCTCCGCCAAGCCTTTGGCTCTCAAAACGCCGGAGCGGTGATTGTACCGATTTGGATAGTTAGCATTTGTGCGTTAACGGTTGGAATTGTGGCGGCAAAGCTTATGGAGCGGAGGGTAGATCGCCTATGAGATATATCTCTGTTTTTGCCGTACCAATATTGATTGCAGGATTTATAATCTTCGGATTTATTAAAAAAGTGGATGTTTATGATTGTTTTGTAGAAGGTGCAAAAGATGGGCTTCAAAGTATGGTAAAAATAATAGCACCGCTTGTGGGGCTTTTGGTTGGAATCACCATGTTTAGAGCAAGTGGAGCCCTTGATATATTAGCTAAAATATTGTCGCCACTTACGAGTCTTATAAACCTCCCGAAAGAGGTTGTGCCTCTTGCTTTATTGCGACCGGTGTCAGGGAGTGCATCTATTGCGATTGTTAATGATATTTTTGCAAATAACGGACCCGATTCCATTGCGGGGCTTATTGCCTCCGTTATGATGGGGTCGACGGAAACAACGTTTTACACGGTTGCTGTTTATTTTGGAACCGTTGGTATAAAAAATGTTAGACACACCATCTTTGCCGCTCTTCTTGCTGATGCAACAGGAATTATTCTGGCAACCATTATTACATACGCTATGCTTGTTTAAATAAAAGAACGCTGGACGACAACTTTCCGCCCAGCGTTCTTTTATTTTTTGATATCATGTGATTATTATTCGTTTTCAGTGACAGAGTCGTCAATTGTTTCAGCATCTTTGTCTGTTTCAGAGTCTTCATTAACCTCAATGATTGCATCAACAAAATCTTTGGCATTAAATATTTCGATGTCGTCAATCCCTTCGCCAACGCCGACTAACTTAACAGGGATATCATAATCGTTCTTTATAGCAAGAACGATTCCGCCCTTTGCTGTTCCGTCAAGTTTTGTTAAAATTATTCCGGTGATATCTGCCGCCTCTTTAAATTGCAAAGCTTGTTGAACGGCGTTTTGTCCTGTGGTTGCATCTAAAACAAGTAAAATCTCTTTGCTTGAATTTGGAAGTTCTCGATCTAAAATTCTGTAAATCTTTTTAAGCTCATCCATTAAGTTTTTCTTGTTATGAAGTCTTCCGGCTGTGTCACATAGCAAAACGTCTGTGCCTCGAGCTTTTGCGGCATTTATTGCATCAAATATCACCGCCGCCGGGTCAGAACCTTCTGACTGTTTAATAATTGGTACATCGGCACGATTCGCCCATACCTCTAATTGTTCAATTGCCGCCGCTCTAAAAGTATCTGCTGCCGCAATTAAAACCTTTTTGCCCATGTTAGAATACATGTTTGCAATTTTCCCGATTGATGTGGTTTTTCCTACGCCGTTAACGCCGATTACCATAATAACAGCAGGAGCGCCTTCGAGGATTATTTCGTTAGAACCTTCTTGTAAAATTTCTGCAAGGATTTGGTTGAGTTCGCCTTTAAGTTCAAAACTGTTTATAAGTTTTTTCTCTTTTGCGACAGTTCGGAGTTTTTCAATAATCTCCATGGAAGTATTTACACCTAAGTCGGCACTTATAAGCACTTCTTCTAATTCTTCAAACAACTCATCATCAATTTTTTTAAATGACCTAAGCACGTTTTCAAATTTTTCACTAATAGATTCTTTTGTCTTTGTAAGACTTTGTTTAAGCTTGCTAAAAAATCCCATTATTCTTTCACCTCATCTATATTTAATGATAATAATTTCGAAATTCCTCGTTCTTGCATGGTTACGCCGTATAAAACATTTGCACATTCCATCGTTCCTCGTCTGTGAGTAACTACAATGAACTGCGTTTTGTCGCTGTATTTCTTTAGATAATCAGCGTATCTGTAGACGTTTACGTCATCCAGAGCGGCTTCTATCTCGTCCAAAATACAAAATGGTGTAGGGCGAACATTTAAAATTGCAAAAAGCAATGCAATGGCGGTAAAGGCACGTTCGCCACCTGATAAAAGAGTAAGGCTTTGCAATTTTTTTCCTGGTGGTTGTGCCTCAATTTCGATTCCACTTTCCAAAATGTTAGAAGGGTCGGTCATGGTTAAATTAGCTCGTCCACCACCAAACATTTCTGCAAAAACGATATTGAAATTTTCGTTTATAATCTTAAATTGCTCACCGAATTTAGATTGCATAATAGTTAACATCTCGCCTATTATTTTTTCAAGTTCGATTTTTGCCTTTTTAAGGTCGTTGGTTTGAATGCTTAAAAATTCAAAACGCTCACTTACGTTCTTGTATTCTTCGATTGAATCAACATTTATATTGCCAAGGTTGCGGATTGCGTCTTTGATTTGTTTGATTCTTTTTGAAGCGTCTGTATAATCAAAATCGTCGTCTTTTTTAATTTTTAGGGCTTCGCTATATGTGAGTTCATAGTCATCCCACATGCGTGTAACTAAGTTTTCAAGTTCGACCTCGTTTTTGGATTTTCTGCTTTCAAGTTTCGTTTGCCTTTGTGAAAGAGTAAACATATTCTCCTGAATTTCCTTAATTGAGGACTGCTTTTCACGAATTTTGGTTTCGGTTTTTTGCTTTAGATGTGAAACCTTTTCCAATTTGTCTTTGTATTGGTCCGAATTCACAGATGAAGCCGAAACGTCGTTTTGGGTTAAGACGATTTGTTTGTCAAGTTCAATATTCTTTTGCTTTAGGGTCTCAATTTCGGAATTTTTTTGAAGAAGCCCATTTGCTAAGGTTGATTTTTCGTCATTTATGCGACAAATTCGTTCGTTTTGTAATTCGATATCTTTTATAACCGAGTTCTTTCGGATGCTGAGATTTGTCAATGTTGTGGTAAGTTCTTCGTTTTTTCCGGCAAGCTCAGTAAATATTTTTTGTTCCAAAGTTATTCGAGCATCGAGTTCGTTTATTTGCGTACTTTCGAGTTCGATTTCTGCGGTTTTGCTAGTAATATCAATGTTTAGATGGTCAATTTTCGAAACCATTTCTGAAAGTTCGAGTTCTAAATGTTCTCTATTTTCGGTCAAATCTTTAATCATGGTTTGAAAATGTTCCATATCTGAACGCATTTTTATATTGTCGTCATTATAACTTAATAGGACATCTCTGTCGGTTTTTATAGTTTCTGCAATGTTATTAAGTTCTGTTATTAAGGCGGAAATTTGTTCTTGAATAACGAGTAGATTTTTCTCGTTTTTAGAAATCTCATCCCCGAGAGATTCGATTTCGCTTGACCGTGACAAAGACCCAGCCGTTCGAATTGCACTACCGCCGGTCATTGCACCGCCGGCTTGTATAACGTCGCCACCAAGGGTTACAATTCTGAATTTTTGCCCCGTTCCTTTTGCCATTTTCACTGCATTATCAAGGGTGTCTACAATAACTGTTGTACCTAAAACGCTACTTACGATATTGTCGTATTGCCCGTCACATCTGACAAGCTTATCAGCAATAGAGATAAAACCGTCATA
>JAVXFE010000207.1:0-3694 GCA_036658075.1 Oscillospiraceae bacterium | reverse complement strand
AAGAACAATTAAAAAGCACGCTAAGTGATGATGAATATGAATTAATAACAGAAACAAACAAGTCAAAAGTTAAAGTAAAATTTAAAATTGCAGAAACGGTCGGAAAATACTTACCATAAATAAACCCTAATAAAACACCATATTCTAGGCGTTTTATTTTTTTATATATCCAAAAATAAATTTTTCAAAATACTACTTGACACATAATACTATGTAATGTATAATATACTACATAAGGGGGTGTTGTCATGGATGTGCAATTAAAAAAAGGTCTACTTGAAATTTGTGTTTTGGTCAGCTTAAAAGACACAGATTCTTATGGATATCAAATTATAAAAAACGTATCTGAATATATCAGCTTATCTGAATCCACTCTGTATCCCATTCTAAAAAGACTGGAAGCGAACCGCTGTCTTACTACATATTCTATGGAACATAACGGACGACTTCGAAAATATTACAAAATAACAAATCTGGGCAAAGATAAAATTCAAGAATTTCTTGCCAGCTGGAACGAAGTCACAAAAATTTATGATTATATAAAAGGAGCCGCTAAAAATGAATAAAAAAGAATTTTTTAGGCAGTTGAATTTTTTGCTAAAAAGCTTGCCTCAAAGTGAGCGAAACAAAACCGCAGATTATTACACTGAAATAATTGAAGATTATATCGAAAACGGCAGCACGGAAGCCGAAGCCATCGCAAGATTGGGTAATATAGACAACATCGCAGAAGAGATATTAAAAGAGAACGCCCCGCAGGTCACAAAACCCAAAATGGCAACAAGCTCAAAAGTTCTTATGGGAATTCTTTTGTTTTTAGGCTTCCCGATTTGGGGAAGTTTGGCACTTGGAGCAGGATGTATACTTTTAGCGTTTAATATACTTATAGTCACTCCTATTATTATTTGTGGAAGCATGGTACTCGCCACACTTCTTACCTCCATTGCTTCAATAGTAACGTCGTTTATCTTGATGTTTGATAGTTTTTCAAGCGGGCTGTTTCAGCTCGGTGCCGGGATTGCGATTGCCGGAATTTGCGGACTTCTTACCATACTTTTGTTTTATATAATACGCTGGATTTCAGCACTATTTAAATCTGAAGGAAAAATGCTAAAAAGAATATTCAAAAAAGGTGGTGTGTCATATGAAAAATAAATTTTTAAAAAAGGCAACCTTAATTGCAACTATATCGACCGCACTGGTTATTCTCGGTACGATTATTGCCCTTGTGGGTTTTGGAATGGCAGATTTTAATATCCAAACCGTTTTTGAAGCCGGTGAAAAAGTCGAAAAGGTTTCAGCCTCATATTCACTCGAAGAGGCTAATATTTCCGATGTTTTCGTTGACATAGTTACCGCAAATGTGAAAATTCAACAATCCGAAAGCGATAGCCTCGAACTTTTGATATATGACAAGAGCATTGAACATACCATAAACGACGGAAAGCTTTTAGTTACACAGAATATGGATAAAGGTAAAAAACGACGTTGGTATAATCTGTTTGATGGAACGACCGAACATTCCGAACTCGTTATAAATTTACCAAAAAGTTTTACCGGTTCAATTGACACCAAGCTAAAATACGGCGATTTAGACATTCATGACATAAATTCCGTTTTATCGATTACGAATTTCAGCACTAACGGAAACGTCTGGTTAGAAAATTTTAACGTCAGCGGCAACTTAGCTTTAAAATCCAACTATGGCGAAACATCTTTAAAAGGGATAAACATCACGGGCGACGCCTCTTTAGAGAGCAAAAACGGAAACACCAATCTTGACAAATTTACGGCAAAAAATATAAGCTTAAATAGCCAATACGGCGATATTGAAATTGCAGAATTTACGGCAACTTCTTTAGATATCAAAAACGAAAATGGAAATATAAAACTTGAAGAATGCGTCATTGCAACAAGGCTTAACACCACCAGCAAATATGGAGACATTGTTTTTGAAGCTCTTTCGTCGCCCTCTATTAACATAACCGCAAACTCAGGAGAGGTGCGCGGAGATGTTTTAGGGAGCGAGAGCGAATACCGAATTTCCGCAAATGTTTTAGCAGGCAATACGAACTTAATCTCAAAAGACACAGGAGATAAAGAATTAAAAATATTTAACAAATACGGAAATGTAAAAGTTGACTTTTCAAATTAAAAGGCTTTAACAAAAAAGGAACGCCGATTTTTCGGCGTTCCACTTTTTTAAAATCACAAATTATCTTTGCACTCTACCGCTTCCGTCACCACCAACAAGTCCCTCAACATCACTGCGTGATACAAGGTTAAAATCACCGGGGATAGTATGTTTAAAGGCAGATGCCGCAACTCCAAATTCAAGAGCATCTTTAAAGTTCTTTCCATCCATAAAGCCACAAATCGTTCCGCCTGCAAATGAGTCACCGCCACCAACACGGTCAACGATTGGAGTAACTCTATATTCTTTTGAATGATAAAATTCTTTTGTATCACGTGAATAGATACAAGCAGACCAACCATTATCAGAGGCACTATGGCTAACTCTAAGCGAGCTTATTACGTATTCAAAGTTAAACTTTTCTATCATTTGCTTGAAAATATCTTCATATCCGCCAAGTTCAAGGTCCCCGCTCGTAACATCAGTGTTGCCCGGTTTAAATCCAAGAACTTTTTCTGCGTCCTCTTCATTTCCGATACAAACATCAACGTATTGCATTAGGTTTGACATTACCTTTTGTGCCTTTTCGCTTGACCAAAGTTTTTTTCTAAAGTTAAGGTCAACTGAAACCTTCACGCCTTTAGCCTTAGCCGCCTTTAAAGCAACCTCAGTAACTTCAGCCGCTAAATCAGAAACAGCAGGCGTAATCCCTGTAAAGTGGAACCAATCTGCACCTTCAAAAATTTTATCAAAATCAAAATCAGTAGCAACAGCGGTTGAGATTGACGAATGCGCACGGTCATAAACAACGTTTGAAGCACGCATAGACGCTCCGGTTTCAAGGAAATAAATTCCTAATCTTTCTCCGCCTTTAGCAATATTTTTTGTTCCGACATTCATTTTTCTAAGAGCCGCAATAGCACATTCTCCGATTGGATTTTCAGGCACTTTTGTAACAAATTCAGCATCATGTCCATAATTAGCAAGCGATACAGCAACGTTTGCCTCTCCGCCACCATAGCAAACGTCGAACTCGTCAGCTTGTATAAATTTTTCGTTTCCCGGTGTAGATAATCTGAGCATGATTTCGCCCATAGTAACAATTTTAGCCATTTTTATTTCTCCTTAAATTTTATTTTTAAATTTGACCCATAAACATTTGTACGACAAAGGATACAACAACAACCAACGCCGAAATAATAAACCCGTGTAGCATTGGCTTAAATCCTGAACGTGCAACTTCTTTGAAATTAGTTTTTAGCCCGATTGCACCAAGTGCCATAACCATGAAAAATTTGCTAAAAGTCGCAACTTTATCACTTACTATGTCAGGGACAAATCCAGTGCTTTTTATTGCCACCATTGCTAAAAACATTAAAATAAAATACGGGAAAATCTTTTTCCAGTCTATTTTCTTTCTTAAAGTTGTATTCGTGCTATCAATATTCTTTTTTGCCTCAATCCGTGCGTTTATCAATGAAAAGATAAGCACAATAGGGATAATAGAAAGCGTACGTGTAAGTTTTACAATCATTGAAAACGACCCCGCCGCATCTGAAA
>JAVXFE010000206.1:0-3697 GCA_036658075.1 Oscillospiraceae bacterium | reverse complement strand
GAAGCATGTCAACGGGTTTTGAAAAAAGATACTCAAACTAAAATTTATTTTTGCAAACGAGGAACTTGAGGAATGGCAGTGCAAAGCAGTTATTAGTCACGAGCTGGGGCATATAATCCTCCACCCACGTTACAGGTACTTCTGCCTAGACAGCCGCACCTACTTCTGTTCCCAGCGTCATGAAAACGAAGCAGACGCTTTCAGCACTACCCTCTGTGGCTACTCTATGGGCACAGACTACCAAGTAGATAAGTTTTTAAAGGAAGGTTGGAAATAAATGTGGATTCGGGAGAGATGATTCATGTACCGCAAAAGGAATTATAGAAAAAGATATCATTCAGATGAAAGAATACATGCTTTTTCCCCCATCATTTCTAGCTTAAAAAAACATTTTTTGGGTTTGACACAAGAACAGTTGAATGTTCTTTTTTTGAATTATGGAGAAACATATGGAAGTAGCGCTTACGCTTATGCAAAAAAAACATACGAAGCATGGCAGGAAGGAAGCGTTCAGTTATCAGACAAAACATTATTGCGTCTGGTCAATTTACTTCCTCAACATTTGCCAATTGAAACTCGCCTAGCACTTTTAAACAAACTATTCGATTTTCACAAGAAAAATGTGCAAGTTGCCAAAAAGAACATTATCACATCATGGGATAATTATGAAAAAGATATCGTTTTCCTCGTGGAAAAATTAAAAAATAATTTTGGATACGACAAATCAACTATATTTCACGCTATTCAATTTCCGCCCAATGTAATCGAAGTGGCACATTGGCTTTGCGATGATGACATGACCGTTGGAAAGAGTGTCCTTGAAGACTTTCTTTTTCAACATGCTAAAATTGAAGTTTTTAACGCTTGTAGAGATTTAAACTTTTTCCTTGATAGCTGCAGAGAACTTGCCGCCCAAGAGAATGTTTACAATCAGGTGTCTTTAGTATTAAATTTGCCGACTGCTAACATCTGCATCACAATAGAACCAAGAAAAAAATCTATTCTTTCACGTATTTTTGATTTGTTCAATTAGAGGAGGTACCATATGTCAAATATTGAAAAAGCATCCGATAAAAACCTAGAACAAGTTCGAGATTCTTTTAATAACGCCAATTCCTTTTCAAATGTTTTTTTGCAAAATGCGATGAATACATTAAGCCAAGAAGATAAAAAAGAAATTGCTAAAGAAATAGCAATAAAAAAAATAGAACTAGATGATAGAATTTCACATGACATGATTACCCATAAGAATAATGAGCGTGAACTAGAGCTTGTAAAAAGAGCTGCCACGTTGGATACTTTACAACAAAACACAAAAGGATGTACCACTTCTCGTAGCGAAATAAAAACTCCTTCTGGGAAATTGACAATCGAAACGAAGGCCGGGGGCGGTTGCATGCTACCAATCATCTGCATGATTTTATTTATAACGGCAAGCATTGTATTTTTATAAAGGAGCAGCTTCATGATGAACATCAAAGAAATATTTAACATTATCTCACAGAAATTTCTGTTCTTAGGGGTAACAATTATAATACTTTGTATTTGTTCAACATGGCCATTTATACCGCTTATATACTATCACGAAGCCATTAAGCTGGACGCTTCCATACCCGCTAGGAATACTGTCTTTATACTTCCTACACTATATGCTTTCTCTCTTATGTTTAAAGAGTTCGGTTCTATTGGTGCCATTACATTGATAATAATTATGACGTTTATGTCTCATTTTATTTGGGCACAAGGAATTAAAGAGTATATAACAAACAAACAAAAATAAGCCGCCTACCCCAAAGAAAGGATGTTGGCTAATGAGTGTAAAGGACATTATCAAACAAAGAAGATTAAAACTAGGGCTAACCATGCGAGAGTTAGCAGAAAAGGTTGGCGTAAGTGAGGCTACTGTTTCACGCTGGGAAAGCGGCGAAATATCCAATATGAAACAAAGTGGGATTGTAGCCTTAGCAAAAGTGCTTGATTTGTCCCCTTCTGTTATTATGGGCTGGGACGAAGACGCACAAAACCCCATGCCTACCTACTACCTTGAGCAAGAAGAACTTCTCCTCACAAACTTTCGCAAGCTTAATAATACAGGAAAAAGAAAAGTCGCCGAATATGTCAGCGACTTATTAGTTAATGAAGAATACACCGTCCTCGAGAACGAGGACATTGCAAAAGACGCAGGTTAGAAATTAAAATAATAAAATAACATAAAAAGGAGGTATTTTGTCAATGGAATTGGTATTATTGTTTTTAAATTCTATAATTTGGGCTTTAGTTATTGGATTTATTCCGGCTATAATTGCTAAAAACAAAGGTCGCAACTTTTTTAGGTGGTACATATATGGTGTATTAATTTTTATAGTTGCAATTGTACACGTTATGTTTATTAAAGATGAAAGTGGAATTAAGTGTCCCGTTTGTCAAAAGCGAATTAGTGAAAATTCAAGTATTTGTAAATATTGCCATACAGTATTAGCTGATTACTATCGTGACCATCCAACTCTTCCACCGGATAAATTTGATAAAGATGATACTACGCTGTAGCTAAAAATATTATCCGAATTAATAAGTTTTAAATATGATTAAAACATAATAAAAGCCGCCTACCCCATTGGGTGGCGGCTTTTATTAACTAAGGAGAACGATATGTTATTACAGAATAATGCACCAAAGAAGCCCGTTGCTATTTACGTGCGTGTAAGCACGGAAGACCAGCAGGAGCGTGGAACAATTGAATAACGAATAGAATTTGCCCAGCGTTATTGTGATACGTATGAGCTTTCCTTACATAAGATTTACAAAGATGATGGCATTTTTGGAACCGTTCCTTTTATCGAAAAAGAAGCTGGTAAAGCACTCATGCAGGACGCCAAAGATAAATGTTTTGATAGCCTTTTTGTCTACAAATTAGACAGACTAGGCCGGTCTACTCGCATAATACTTAATACTATCTATGACCTGGAACAATACGGCGTAAAGCTTAAGTCAATGACGGAACCGTTTGATACAGGGGACGCTTCTGGTAGATTTCTTATTACATTTTGGCTGGCGTAGCAGACCTTGAGCGTAGTAACATCCTTGACAGAATGTGGCTTGGTGCTAACAGAGCCGCCCACGAAGGGAAATGGTTAGGCGGAATAGTACCCTATGGATATTTAAAAGGAGAAGATAAATACCTGCACGTCAACGAAATGGTGATACCTAATATAAATATGACAGAAGCTGACGTTGTTAAGCTAATATATAAACATATCGTAGACGGAAAAAACTCATTAATTGAAACAGCTAATTATCTTAATGCTCTTGGTGTGCCAACGCACTATGAGTTGCACCACCATACCGGAAAAAGAATCAAAAGCACGGCCGGAATATGGAGGCCTAACCGAGTAGGCTCTCTTGTCAAGAATTCTGTATATAAAGGCATACATATTTACGGTAAACGTTCTACCAGAGCTAGAGAGCTAATTACTCGCTCTGTGCCGGCAATAGTAGATGAATTATTATGGGAACAAGCACAGCTTGTAATTGCCAATAACTTTATTATTAGTGCACGTAGTGCAAAAAGTAACTATTTATTACGGACTATGATTGTATGCGAAAATTGCGGACAGCATTATCACGGAACCGTAAGGAGAGAAAACGAGGAAGGAAAATCAGACTTAAAATACTATGTTTGCAATCGCCGTACTATGTA
>JAVXFE010000205.1:0-3710 GCA_036658075.1 Oscillospiraceae bacterium | reverse complement strand
GGAACGGATTTTTGGAATAAGTAACGAGAAAATTTTAGAAGACACCCGTAAATTTTCGAAGCTAAGCCCGGAGGAATACAAAAAAGCCACAAGTGCGTATTTCTCGCATCCTGATGATGCAGAGGCAATCGGAAAAGCCTTTAGTGAAGTTTTAAAAGGAAAACCTATTGGATATGAGGCTCGTATGCGGCGTTTTGACGGAAGTTATATTTGGTGCAAGATTGATTTGGGGATTATTTTAGATAGCGAAGGAAAGCCAATGAGGTTGGTTGGATATATTGTTGACATTAGTGAAACTAAAAAAGAAAATGAAATGCTGAAAAAACAGGTTAAAATTGACCCGTTAACAGGATTATATAACAAAACCGCAACCATGATTTTAGCGAATTCGATTTTAGAGAAAGAGCCAGAAGGCAGGCATTCTCTAATTGTTCTGGACATTGATAATTTTAAAGGTGTCAATGACACCTTAGGTCATTCTTTTGGTGATGCGGTGCTTGTAGACGTAAGTGCAAAACTTAAAGCTGTTTTTAGAAGTGACGATGTTGTTGGGCGAATCGGCGGTGACGAATTCGCTATATTGATGAAAAACGTTCCGGATACGAACCGTGTTCTTAAAAAAGCGGCAGAAATATCAGGGATTTTTAGACAGACATATGCTGGCGAAAAAGAAAATTATAAAATATCCTGTAGCATGGGGATTGTGATGGTTGAAAATAAAGATGAGCGTTTTAAAACTTTGTTTTTGAAGGCAGACGCTGCACTTTACCAAGCAAAGCAAAACGGAAAAGATATGTTTGTACTTTATGATTCTGACAAAATAAATAATTATATGACTTTAAATGCTAAACCAAATGATGATGTTGAATTTATGAAAACTCACAATAGCCTCCAGGAGCAGATTTTTACGCTTTTATATGATGCAAAGGACTTTGAAAGTAGCATAAATATGGCGCTTGTGACGATTGGACAGAAATACAATGTGAGTCGCACGTATGTGTTTGAAAATGATGAAAAAAACGAGTATACTTCTAACACGTATGAGTGGTGTAACACCGGAATCAAGCCGCAAATTGACATTTTAAAGAAGTTAGCTATAGGCGAAAGTGGCGACAGCTTTTTGGATTGTTTTGATAAAGATGGGCTGTTGTATTGTAGCGACATAAATCAGGTTTCGCCATATGTGAAAAAAGTCTTAGAAGAACAAGATATTGTTTCCACGCTTATGTTGGCAATTAAGAACAATGGAAAAATCGTTGGATTTATAGGGTTTGATGAATGCACAAGGAAAAGAATTTGGTCAGCGGAAGAAATAGAAGTTTTGTCAACCCTTGCAAGAATACTTGGAGTTTTTCTTTTAAAAAAGAAAGCCGAATCGTCACGTGTTGAAAATCTTAGTAATAGAATTAAAATTTTAGATATTCTTCCAGTCTATATTTGTGTGGTTAATCCTGAAAATCATTCACTTGAATATGTAAACAAGAAGATGAGTTCGGTACTTCCGAGTGTAAAAAGCGGAACTTTTTGCTATACCACTCTTCGAGGAGGACAGCATGGACCTTGTCAAACATGTCTTGTTGAAAGAATAAAAAGAGGGGATACGGATAATCTCGAAATCGTTAATGAAGATAAAAGCGTTCGAGTAAAAGTAAACGCCCAATATATTGAATGGTCAGAACATAAAAAAATGGTATTGTTATACGGAAACGATGAAGTGGAATATCGGTCATAAGCGTTAAACCAGCCCCTGTGCAAATATTTGCATAGGGGCTGGTTGTTAAAAATAATTTTAAATATAGATTAATTTATGCCACTACGTTTGTAAATGCGATTAATTTTTTTAAGCCAATCTTGGTCAATTCGATTTAGTGCATCAGGCGTAATTCTAAACGCCCAATTTCCATCAGCGACTCCGGGCTTGTTCATTTTGGTATCATTTCCAAACCCGCAAAGGTCCTGGATAGGTACAATGGCGAGAGGTGCAACGCTAGCCCAAACTGTGCGTACACATGCACGGCAAATCGGGCTATCCACGCCACCTTGGCTCCAATCAGGCTCGGTAAAGTTGCAATAAGCCAAGGCGGATTTTCGCTGGCTTTCGGTTGCTTCCCACATCCAACCGAGAATGGTGCTATTATCATGGGTGCCTGTGTATGCGATGACATTTTTGTTATAATTATGAGGCATGTGCGAGTTGTCGTTATCTGAAATAAAGGCAAATTGCAAAACACGCATTCCAGGAAGTTTGGTTTTTTCTAACAATTCTCGCACATCGTTGTCAATGTCGCCTAAGTCCTCGGCAATAATTTTTGGATTCTTAAATTTTTTAAATACGGCGTCGAAAAAGTCGATTCCTGGACCTTTTTGCCATTTTCCCGTTTTGGCGGTTTTTTCTTCAAAAGGTACTGCCCAGAACGCCGAAAATGCACGGAAATGGTCGATTCTTACCATGTCATAAATTGACAGGGCGTTTTCGATTCTTAAAAGCCACCACGCATAGCCCTTTTCCTTCAATACATCCCAGCGGTAGAGAGGGTTTCCCCACTTTTGCCCATCGGCACAAAAGTAGTCGGGAGGTACGCCCGCAACATTTTTTGGCATACCAGTATCGTCTAAGTCAAATAGATTTAGATTGCTCCAAACGTCAGAACTTTCCAGAGACACGTAAATTGGCATGTCTCCAATTATCTTTATACCAAGCGAGTTTATTTTTAATTTCAAATCTTGCCATTGCGAATAGAATTCATATTGAACAAATTTGTAAAATAAGATTTCATTTGAATATTTTACCGTCGCTTCTTTCATGGCGAGAGGCTCACGGAACTTTAAAGGTTCTTCCCATGTGTACCAATCCCTGTTGGCGTGGTCGTTTTTTAAAGCCATATATAATGCAAAATCAGGTAGCCAATGCTTCTGGTCATCGGAAAATTGAGAAATCTTTTCAATTTCCGTTTGGTCTATTCTTTCAAAGGCTTTTTTAAGCGTGTTTAAACGTTTTTCGTTTAAATCTCCAAACGGCACGGAATATATGTCTGAATATTCATTTTCTTTAAGTTCATTATCTGTGAGCAACCCACGCTTTTGCAAGGTTGGAAGGTCTATGAAATATGGGTTTCCTGCAAAAGCGGAAAAACTTTTATATGGCGAATTGCATGAGTCAGTGGTACAAAGTGGCAATACTTGCCAATATGAGCAGCCCATATTTTTTAAGAATTTTGCAAATTCAAGTGCTTCTGCACCAAAGCTACCAATTCCATATTTGCCTGGCAATGATGAAATATGAAGTAAAACTCCAGATGAACGTTCCATGATTATCAACCTCTCTATTTTGGGGTAATTTATGTATGCTATAAGTATACCAAAAATAAACGAAAAATGCAAGAGTAAAATAAACTTTTTTGTAGTTTTTTAACAAAACTTAAAAGAGCCGATTTATTATGTTTGCTATGATGATTTATTATGATTACTATATTTTAATGAAGGAACACAAATATATATGATGTTTTTAAATATTTTTTAAATAATACTACAAAAGGTCGAAAAAAGATAAAAAAGGTATTGACAAGAGAGGTGAAAGATGCTATAATAATCAAGTTGCTCCGAGAGGAGAAATCGAATATAGCGATGATGTCGGCGTTGAAAAATGACGTTGAAAATCGGAAGTGAAAGCAGTTTTAAATTGACAGCGGTCGGGAGACATAGCAGGTCAT
>JAVXFE010000204.1:0-3727 GCA_036658075.1 Oscillospiraceae bacterium | reverse complement strand
AAGCAGGCGCAAGCGATAGTGAAGCTGTAACAATCAGCAATGTACCTGCCAGAACTAACACAGTTTCAAATCCTGAAGCAGTTACTTCGGCAACAGCAAAAGGTAAGACCATTAAAGACTCAAAGAAGGATGCAGTGATTCAAGAAGCTCCTACATCAGACTTTACAGCAAATGCTACTTACAACAAAGATACAGGCTTAGAAGGAGCAACTGATATAAAACTTACAGTAACTACAGCTGTATGGAAGAACACAGCTGATGTTACCGCTAATGTTGGTGCTGAGGTTGATATCTATTCTGCTGCTACATGCACTGGATATGTTGTTCCTAACGCTACATCTAAAGCTGTTGTAACAAAATCACCTAAAGTTGAGGCTGTTGACGCAATTGTTCCGCTAACAATGTTAGCTAATTCTACTAATAACGCATCAGCTGCAACAATTTTGGCTTGCTTGAACACGAATACACCTACAGTAGGTATCAGATACGAGAACGGCACAAACTTTGAACAGGTTCCTGTTACTTGGACAGTTGACATAGCTGACACTTTTGACGCAAAGGGTAAAACTTATCACTTTACAGCTAATGTAAAAGGCGTTTCTGGTGCAGATATAAAGACAAGCGTAACGGTTAAACCTATTACAGTAACAGGAACATCATATCCTGAACTCGCTGCAAAAAGTACAAGGACTGTTCCTTTCACAGGAGTTAAATTCGCAACAATGGATGCGGTTTTAGGATTTACTACTCCTACCGCTGAAACCAAGGGTGCATTTAAAGGTAATATTACAACAGATGCAACAAGCCCTGCTGTAGAGATTCCATACACAGTTGACTATACAGTAGCTACAACTCCAGCAAATGCTATTGGCGAATTTGGTGCTGACCCTCTAGCCCTTACAAAAGACTTCATAGGTGTAGTAACATATGGCGATGCCAATGTAATCCCAGCATGGTTAACAATTCCAGCCGGAATAACTTTACCTGCTGAAAATGCAAAAGTTACAAAAACGGTTACTCTATTAGCTAAGGCTCCAGTTCCGGAGGCAAAGATTATTAACTTCCCGGGAGCGGACAAAATGGTAGTAACACAAAAGGATAATTCACCATCAGTTGGAAATAAGATTGCTATATATTCGGCAGATGGAAAAACTTTAGAATATGAAGCTACAATCAAAGAGCAGGCTGTTGAAGGTAAGTTTATAATTGATATCCCATCTGCAGAAATTTCTGCAAAGGGCGGAAAGTATGTCTTGAAAACTCTTGTTGGTACATTAGCTTCAGAGCCTGTAACCGTTTCAGTAAAGGCTGAACCTGAACTAGTTGCAAAGCCAACAGTTGTTACAGTTAATAAAACTTTAAACCTTTCATTTGATACAAATATAAGTGGATTTACTGTTCGAGATGTTACAAATGCATATACTACAAATTCAAATATCATATATGTTAAAGCAAATGATGGAAAAGTTACAATGACAGGTAAAAAATCAGGAAACACTGATATTTATATCGATGCTACACTCGTAGATAATGAAACAAAGTTACAAATGGATGTTAGCGGAATGACCGACAGACTTATATGTAACAACAGTGGTAGCGGCAGCGGCGGTGGCGGTGGAGGTCGTCCAGCACCTACTACGCCTCCAGTTCCAACAGCAACCCCAACCCCAACTCCAACTCCAACAGCTGCACCAGATGGATATTTTGATGATATCGATGATGTAAAATGGGCTAAAGAGCAAATTGATAAGCTTGCAAAACTTGGCTTTGTTAATGGTGTTGCAGACAGAACTTTTGCTCCAAATAATAACGTAACAAGAGCTGAATTCACAAAGATGATTGTTACGACATTTGGCTTAACTGATACTACTGCTACTGTTGATTTTGCAGACATGACAGATAAAACGGCATGGTACTATCAATATGTTGCAGCAGGTGAAAAGGCAGGCCTTGTTAAAGGATATGAAGAGGATAACACCTTCAGACCTAACGCTCCTATCACTCGTGAAGAAATGTCAGCTATGCTCGGACGTGCTTGCACCGTTATTGGTGTAGAGCTTCCGAAAGAGGCAAAACCTGAAAACTTCACAGACATGGATTCAATTCAAGGATATGCAAAAGATTTTGTTCTTGAAATGCAAAAAGCAGGTATCATAAACGGTATGGGCGACGGTTCATTTGCACCACAAGCAAACGCTACACGTGCTCAATCTGCTAAGATTATGGGAATGATTTACGATATCTCATCTGCAAAATAATTCGAATTTAATGCAAATTAAATAAGAGTATAAAGACAGTCGAGTTCCTTCGCCTGTCTTTGTGCTTTTTTGGAAATTTAAATGTTAATTTAAGTGTTAATAGTAAAGAGGAGAATAATTTTGACCCACTTGGGAATGCTACTCGTGACGAAGAGGTAAAAATGTTAATAGTTGCTTTAAGGAATTACTAAAGTTGATATGATGAATTTTAACTTTGATAGATATATTGCATAAAATTCACGAAATGCAGAATATTTTCGAAAAAAAATATTGCATATCTAAGTTTTTTGTGGTATAAATATAAAGAACAAATTAAACTTTTGCATTTATGCGTGAGTCAAATCGAAAGGAATGGTACCGATGAAGAAAGTTTATACAGGTAAAACGAAGGACGTTTTTGAACTTGAAAACGGCAATGTACTTCTAAAATTTAAAGATGATTGCACAGGTAAAGATGGCGTTTTTGACCCGGGCGAAAACTCGGTAGGGTTACAAATCGAAGGTATTGGTAAAGCGAATTTAGAAACATCAATTCACTTTTTTGAACTTTTGAAAGATGCCGGAATCAAAACACATTATATCAATGCAAACATTGATGATGCAACGATGGAAGTTTTGCCAGCTACAGTATTCGGTAATGGTTTAGAGGTTATATGTCGACTAAAGGCAACAGGAAGCTTTATCCGCCGTTATGGTGCTTATATTGCTGATGGCACTACTTTAGAAGGCGGCTACGTTGAAGTTACTTTAAAAGATGATGAAAAAGGCGATCCGCTTATCACATCTGAGGCTTTGGCGGCACTTGATATTATGTCAGAAGATATGTTTAAGAGCATGAAAGAGCAAACCTTAAAAATCACAAAAATCGTTGCTGATGATTTGGCAAAAAAGAATTTGGACTTGTATGATATCAAGTTTGAGTTCGGATATAATAATGATGAAGTTATCTTGATTGATGAGATTGCCAGTGGAAACATGCGTGTTTATCAGGACGGCAAGATTGTAGAACCTGTTGATTTAACTACTATAATTTTAGGTAAGTAAATCAGACATTAAAGGCAAACCACAAAATTGATTTTAAGTTATGAACTTTTTTATAGTAAAATAGTTATTTGGTAGCCATGTGATGAAAATTTCATATGGCTACTTATTTATATAATAGCATAAAATTATAAACTGTCAAGGTGCATTAGATTCTATTTTCAAAGATAATTTGAAGGCTAGAGTATATTACGCCCCAATTTGCGTATGGTGCATTCCACTTAAGTGTAATCTTATCTTGTGCCAAATAAAGTGATTTAAACAGGCTTTCATCAGTGGGAAAAACCGTCCTAATTTTTGTAAACTTTCTAAATGCGCTGTTTAAGCTTTCAATAGTATTTGTTGTATACATAATTTTTCTAAGCTCAGGAACATAGTTAAACATTGAACAAATCTCATTCCAATTATCCTCCCAAACTTTAAAGGCA
>JAVXFE010000203.1:0-3731 GCA_036658075.1 Oscillospiraceae bacterium | reverse complement strand
AGTATATAGAAAATTTAAAAAATCCTTTAAAATGCACTGTTTCATTTAGCATAATTGCAAGTATTACCGGCGGTAAAAATCCCAGAACAAGCGACCAGAAAACATATAAAACTGTGTTCCATAAAGTTTTTAAAAACAGTGTGTCCGATAAAATTTTTATGTAATTGTCAAATCCCACAAACTCTGTAGGTGTATAGCCTTTTAAATCAAAAAACGAAAGAAACAAACCAACAATAATTGGCCGCCATACAATAAAATATAGTAAAAAAAGTCCGGGTATAATCATAATCCACGCCGAGTAATTAATCTTTTTAAATCTTTTTTTCATCTCCAAAGTTGAAAAAGAACCCGCCTTAACGCCCGTTTGAGTCTTCAAAAAAAATCCCTCTTTCCTGTGTGATATAGGTTATAAATATCAAATGCTTGATACCTATAACCTATATCGTAGTCCATGTTAAATTAAGTCATTTTTATTCTAAATTGTCTAAGTAGTTCTTTTGGAAATCGCTTGCCGCCTGTGTCATTAACTTCGCAGGGTCTGCATTTTTGTCTGTTAAAACAGCTTGGATACAGCTATCTAAAGTTTTATAAAGTTCTTGACAGCATACAGGTTCTTCAGCGTGGATTTGAACATCTTTAAACTCACTATATTCTTTAAATAAATCAAGATTTACATTTAGATATTTTTTTCTAATCTCGTCTTCTTGCTTAGCTCTGTCAGAATCGCCCCAAATTTCGTATGGCTTAATGCCAACGATAAGATTTCTCTCATTAGCTAATTTGTATTTTGAATCCCAGCTTGCTTTTGTGTCATCTGAAACCTTTGGTGATTTTCCATCAAGCTCAAACCATTTAAAGGCCGCATCAATTTCGCTTGGTGTAGCATCAGGAGATAACATAACAAGGTTTCCGCCCATTAATGAGTATCTTCCTTTTTCTCCTGCCGGAAGAGAACCCATAGCAATATTATCTTTATTCATCTTATATACCGAGATTAATTCATCACCGCTCGGTGCCGAGAAGAACATTGCCGCTTGGTCTGTGGCAAAAAGCTTTTGCATTTCCGGAATATCTACAAGCGAGTTATCCGGTAGTGCGTTATACTTCCATTTTAGGTCTTTTACATATTGAAGAGCTTTAATTCCTTCCTCGCTGGCAAAAGCACTTTCGTATTTTGCACCATTCTTCTTTATAAACTCCGTGCCATATGACCAAGCAATATTCATAAAGTGCCATCCGCCACAATTGTTTATTGTTGGTAAAACCATTCCCGCTTTCCCGGTTTTCTCTTTAATGGTTGCCGCTGTTTTGGCTAATTCTTCATACGTTTGTGGAATTATTGGTGTTCCGTCCGGATTCACAAGACCAGCCTGTTTAAAAAGATTCATGTTTATGAAAAGTCCCATTGCATACGCATCAGTTGGTATTCCATAATACTTTCCGTCCTTTGAAACCATTTTTTTAGTCTGGTCACTTATTGCATCTATGTATCCATTTTTTTGCATATACTCTGTAATATCTGCCGCATATCCGGCATCAACTATTTTCTGTACATCGGTAAACCATGTGTTGTATACGGTAGGCAATTGATTACTGCTTGCCTTTGGCAAAAACGAATCAACTGTATACACCCAATTATCAGGAGTAACCGTGATGTTTGGATAAAGCTTTTTCATCTTGTCTATTTTTGCATTTGCAGCGTCAAGCTCTGCCGGTTGATTTTCAGGTGGCCAATTTCCAATGGATATAGAAGTGTTATCACTGTCGGTTACCGCTTTTTTGTCGACCTTCCCGCAACCCGTAAATGCAGTTGTTGCAAGAATTCCCGCTAATGCTAATAATAAAACTTTTTTCATTTTAACTCCTCCTAAAACTTATTCTTTGTTTAATATGTATAAATCATAACATGTTTTTTCTGCTTTTTCCAGTATCTTATCCTGTTTTTTTAAGTCTAAAACTGCTATTTTTAATATTTCCCTTTCTTTTTTATAAAAGATGTGTCATAATACTACTTGTAAAACAAATTAATTTTTAAAGAGAGGCGATATTTATGTTTGATAAATTAAGACGCAAATTAAGGTTCTCAATAATAACTTTCATTGTGTTTTCAACCCTTGTATTGTCTATTTCTATACTTGTATATATAAACCACATGCTTGCAAATGATATGGAAATTAAAACTTCTCAACTATCTAAGCAATACGCAAGCACCATTTCTACACAAATGTCACGAATTGAAAAAGCAAAAAATCTCTTTATTGCAAAATATAACGTTCCGGAAATATTAAAATCCAACGCCTATGACCCATATATAATTGGAAATTTAAGCGATTTAAAATCCAGTAATACTTCTATAATTGGTTCGACAATCGTTAATAAAAACTTTACATATTATCAAGACACCATGCTCACCGATAAGGTTTTATCCTCAATATTTAACCCTAATTATTATGAATATTTTGAAAATAATATAAAAAAAACTGCCTGGATTTTTAAAAATATGTCTCTGGGTGGCGGTGGACAGCCATATTATACTGGAATATTATTTAATATAAGCCCTATCAAAGATGGCGACACTACTCTCGGATATTTTGTAATAAGTTGTCATATACCAAAAATAATTGAAAGTTTTGGATTTAAAGATAATGAGTTTCTAAAAAAGGCTAATTTGTATTTATATAATCAATACGGCGACACTTATTCTCTGTATTCATATAATGAAGATAAAAATATCCCGCAGAAGCTAACGGCAGAAATTCCTCCTGATTCAAAAACTATACACAAGCATAATTCGCTTCTTATTTACAACCAAATTGAAAACACCGAAATTGGTCTTTCGGTATATCTTCCATTTCGTTATATAATCGCCGAAAACAAATTTACAAATATATTAATAATTATCACCACTTTGTTTATTATTTTTCTATGTTTAATGACTGAAAAAAAGTTCACCTATGGAATAATCTCATCGCTTAACGGGCTTTTTGAGCGAATGAATATGTATATAAAAAGCAAACAAGAAACAGAACCAGAACCTAACATAAAGGAGAAAAATCATGTTAAAGATACTGATAGTTGATGATGAATATTTAGTAAGAATGGGGCTTTGTGAAACTATTAATTGGCATAAATACGGGTTTGAAATAGTTGCCGAAGCCAGCGACGGCGAAGATGGCTATTTAAAATATTTAGAATTTTCTCCTGACGTTATCATTACCGATATCCGCATGGGAGACACTAGCGGACTTGACTTAGTTGAAAAGGTTCACGCCCACAACAAAGACGCCGAAATGGTAATTCTTAGTGGCTATGGTCAGTTCGATTATGCAAAAAAGGCATACGAAAACGGAGCCTGTGCTTTTTTGTCAAAGCCACTTGACAACGACGAACTTATTGGCGTTATGCTTAATATAAAAGAGAAAATCGAAAATAGACTTGATATAAATCACCGTCTTGACACTCTTTCTTCTCATATACCATATCTAAGAAACACCTTTATTACAGGTCTTTTAGAAGGAAAAATACAAAACAAAACTGTGATGAAAAACAAATGCAACGAATACGAAATCCCGATTCCACATGGGAATTATATCGTTGTTAGTTTTTGCATTGACAATATTCCATCACTTCCAAACTCCGTCTTGGAAAAGCTTAATGAACTTATGACCGAAACTATAGATTGTGCTATAAATACGTATAACTTTAATGCCTTCTACGCAAACACAAGCCCC
>JAVXFE010000202.1:0-3741 GCA_036658075.1 Oscillospiraceae bacterium | reverse complement strand
AAGATTTTATCCGTGATAGAGTTAGCACTGGACTTTGTGGGGTTGTGCCATCTTGCGGTGAGAAATATATGTTTGCAGAACTTAAAAAATGCTTACCGACCTTTGTAGTTGACACCTTAAAAACAGGAATACGACACTTTGAAGGTAAAATGCCTGGGTTTGAAAAAGGCGGTGCGGTGCTTGTCGGAGTGGAAACACGAACGTCTGCACCTCTTCGGATTTTGCGGAATACTGACTTTGAAAGCGTAAATATAAGTGGATTATATCCAGCAGGTGAAGGTGCAGGATATGCAGGCGGAATCGTTAGTGCTGCTGTTGATGGAATTCGAGTTGCACAAAAAATATGCGATAATTAATTGACAATTTTTTTGTTTTATCATATAATCTATGTTAGATAATTTGAATCTTAAAAATGCTTAAACAATTTAGAGTGGAGGACATTATATTGGGAAGATTATTTGGAACTGATGGCGTTAGAGGAATAGCAAATAAGGAGCTAACTCCAGAGTTGGCTTTTCAAATAGGAAAAGCAGGTGCATATGTCCTAACCGAAACTTGTGGAACAAAGCCTAAGATTTTGGTTGGAAAAGATACACGAATATCCGGCGACATTCTAGAGGCGGCACTTGTTGCCGGAATATGTAGTGTTGGTGCGGAGGCGGTTATTGCGGGGGTTATTCCAACGCCTGCTATTGCGCACTTGGTGCGTTCTGAAAACTTTGACGCAGGCGTAATGATTTCAGCGTCACATAATTCATATGAGCATAACGGAATTAAATATTTCAGCGGTGATGGATACAAACTAAGCGATGAAATCGAAGAACGTATTGAAGGAATTATTTTGGACGAGTCAGAAATAATAATCTGTCCTACACATGGAAATATTGGACATATTTCGCATGATGATAGCCTTGTTCGAAAATATATAGATTTTGCCAAAAGCACCACAAGTTGCGATTTTGGCGGAGTTAAAATCGTTATTGATTGTGCAAACGGTGCCGCAAGCGTTACGGCAGAAAAAGCTTTAACTGAACTTGGTGCTGAAGTTATCGTAATAAATAACAAGCCTGATGGCATTAATATTAATGAAAATTGTGGCTCGACACACATTGAAGGCTTAATGAAAACCGTGAAAGACTTAGGTGCAGACGTCGGATTGGCATTTGATGGTGATGCGGATAGAGTTCTTGCATGTGATGAAAATGGCGTTTTTGTTGACGGTGATAAAATTATGTCAATATGTGCCATTGATATGAAGGCACGTGGAAAGTTAGAAGATAACACGATTGTGGCCACTGTGATGAGTAATTTGGGATTTTTTGTAATGGGTGAAGAAGTTGGAATTAATATAAAACGCACCCAAGTTGGCGATAGATATGTGTTGGAAGAAATGCTCAATTGCGGTCATTCTATCGGAGGCGAACAATCCGGACACGTTATTTTGCTTGAACATAATACCACCGGCGATGGACTCGTTACAGGAATACAATTGGTTTCTGTGCTTAAACGTAGCGGAAAAACCTTGTCGGATTTAGCGTCGGTTATGAATGTTTATCCTCAAGTCTTGATTAATGCAACTGTGAAAAACGAGTATAAATCCGAAGATAAATATATGGCGTTTCCTGAAATAAAAGAGGCGATTAAAAATATCGAAGCGGAATTTGCAAGTTCTGGTCGAGTTTTAATAAGACCCTCTGGCACTGAACCGCTTGTTAGAGTTATGATTGAAGGCAAAGACGAAAAGCTAATTCGTGAAAAAGCCGAATTTTTAGCAAATCTTATGGAAGAAAAATTGAACTAATAACGAAATATAGAATTATAGTAGTATTTGAAAGAGAGGAAATAACACATGAAACTTGGACTAGTCGGACTTCCGAATGTAGGAAAAAGTACGCTTTTTAACGCAATTACGCAGGCAGGTGCAGAATCGGCAAATTATCCATTTTGTACAATAGAGCCAAACGTAGGAACTGTTATCGTTCCGGATTATAGAATTGACGAACTTGTTAGGCGTGTTGAACCTGATAAGGTTACTTATGCGGTAATTGAATTTGTTGATATTGCCGGGTTGGTAAAAGGTGCCAGCAAAGGCGAGGGCCTTGGAAATAAATTCTTATCGAATATTCGTGAAGTTGATGCAATCGTGCATGTTGTTCGTGCTTTTGAGGATACTAATATTGTTCATGTTGAAGGTGATATTGACCCTATTCGTGATATTGAAACCATTAATCTTGAATTAATTTTGTCGGATTTAGAAGTTTTAGATAGACGTATTGATAAAGTTATCAAATCAATGCGTGGTGGTGAAAAGAAATATGTAGCTTATGAGGCTCTATATCAAAGGCTAAAAGCACATTTGGAAGATGGAAAAACTGCACGTTCTATGGAACTTTCTGAAGAAGAACTCGATATGTTATCTGACGTTTCGTTGCTTAGCTTAAAACCTGTTATTTATGCAGCAAACGTCGCAGAAGATGATTATAGCAAAGGCGAAAATGATTTTGTAAAAAGAATACGTGAGTTTGCTGAAGCTGAAAAGTCAGAAGTTATCGTTATTTCGGCTAGGATTGAAGAAGAAATTTCTGCTCTTGAAAAAGAAGAAAAAGATATGTTTTTAGAAGAGCTTGGAGCAACTGAATCTGGACTTGATAAGCTTGTAAAGGCGAGTTATAAGCTTTTGGGATTAATCAGCTACCTAACATCTGGAAAACAGGAAGTTAGAGCGTGGACGATTAAAGAAGGCACAAAGGCACCTCAAGCGGCAGGGAAAATTCATACTGACTTTGAAAGAGGCTTTATTCGTGCAGAAATCGTGAGTTATCACGACCTTATCGAATGTGGAAATATGGCACGAGCTAAAGAAAAGGGATTGGTTCGAAGCGAAGGTAAGGAATATGTTGTCAAAGATGGCGACATAGTTTTGTTTAGGTTTAACGTATAATCAAATAAAACATAAAATAAAGAAAAGAGTTTAAAGAAAGGAAGATTGTTATGGACTTTTTAGAAAATGTAAGAATAGTTTTAGAGAATGCGACAAAGGTTGTTGTTAAGAAATCAGGAGAAATTATTGATTCTTCAAAGATTAAATATGCTATATTTGACCTAAATAGTGACATTAAAAAGTTGTACTCTGAAATTGGAGAAGCAGTTTATAACAGCAGATATACCGACGCTGATGCTTCAGATAAGGTGGAGGAACTCTGCCAATCTATAAAGGAAAAACAGGACGAAATTATTAAATTAGGAATTCGTTTAGATGATATAAACGATTCAGTTGCATGCCCAAGTTGTGGAAAAAGTTGCAAAATCGATACAAACTTTTGCCCATATTGCGGTGGTGAAATTGCAGTAACTGTAAACGCTGAAGTAAACAGGGATACCGATGATCCATTTAAAGAAGATGAGTATGCTGAAGAGAATGTTAAAGATTCAACTTCAGACGAAAACTAAAAATGGTACTGATACTATCTGGCGGTGGAAATGACGCACGAAATATTGCTGAATTTTTACTTGAAAATGAGATTGAATCAATATGTTCTTTTCCAACTTTTTCGGCTGCGGGAGCCTACGGAAGTGGAAATTCTATGGTCGGAAAAATAACGAAAAACAGCCTTGCTCGAACAATAAACGACAACAAAATAACAGGCGTGATTGATGTTATTAGCGAGCGAACCCCCGATAGCTCGCTTGTCGCTATGGATATTTGCCATGTGCTTAAAGTTGGATATGTGAAATATATTC
>JAVXFE010000201.1:0-3752 GCA_036658075.1 Oscillospiraceae bacterium | reverse complement strand
AACGCCTAAAATTAATGCGCCTTTTAAAAAGGTTTGCCCGGTATTTTTCTTGTTTTCCAATTAGGAATCAACTCCTCTAAAGTATTCATAGTATAATTCTATAATTATATAATATTTCCAAAGAAAAAACAACTGGTATTTTCCCTAAATAATATAAACATTGTATAAACTTTTTAAATAAGAATTAGCATAATAATATTTTTAAAAAATATTTTGGTTTATAGTCACCAAATCTGCACTTTGGCGTAATATACAGTGTAATCATTTTTTATGGAGGTGTTCTAAATTATGTTTGGAAATTGTTTTGGTGACAACAACTGTTTATGGATTATCATTTTGTTAGTTGTTTTATTCTGCTGCTGTGGTGGAAACGAAAACGAAGGACGTAGTGGCGGTTGTGGAGGCTGTATGAACGATTGTGGCTGCTGCGATTAATACATTCAGCGATGCTTGTCAGTGCTGTAATAAATATGAAAACAGCATTGACGGCATCGAAAACCTCGCTGTTTTTATGAACCTTGACAGACTCCCGATACTTTAAATGGGATAAAATCATTTAAAGTTATTGGATAATATAGCCAAGAATATGAAAGGAGGCGTGACATATGTGCGGATTTGGTGGAAATAGCTGCTTTGGTGGTGACAATTGTATGTGGATAATAATTCTACTTGTTGTTTTATTCTGCTGCTGTGGTAATAATGAAGAAGCTGCTAATAACGGTTGTGGTTGTGGCTGTGGCTGTTAGTTAACGAATACATTCAAGGTGCGAAAATCGCACCTTGTTTTTTTTGCTGAAAAGTGGTAACATATATAAGATGTGGCTAAAAATGATTAACGAGGTGATATACATGGACATTCTTAAACATACCAAAGTAAGTGGGAGTATTTTTTGCGAGTACGCATATTTCATGCACGAACTCTGTTATTTTAATAAAAATGATGAAATGGTGGCGAGATATTATGATATCGTACTACCTGAAGGGGCTATGATTTCTGATCTTAAAGTTGTGGATAATAGCGGGACCGCACTTAATGGAAAGATTGCATTAACAGAAGAAGCTAAAAAAGCTCATATTGTTAATATTAATGGTGCATCAATAAAGTTGGTCCGTACATCAGCTACTACATATCGGCTGTTAGCCTCCGGAGTTTTTAGAGGGGATATTACTACTATTTTATTAAGTTATTATATTATTTTGAGAACATCAAAATTTGCAACGTGGTTTAATTTGCCGTTTGCGGAAACATTTACAGATGTTACCTTAACTTTTGAAAACCCCGAAAATATTTTGATGATTGAGTCTCCAACCCATCTTTTAAATATCAAAAAGATGGAAAAGTATTGGACCGCAGAGCTTACGGCTTTGCCAAAAACTATAGATTTAGCTTTGAAAATCGAGTATAATATTCCGCATATAAACACGGTATATGCTACAAATAGTATGTTTGGTGAAAATCTTGCATTCTATAAGCTGTTTCCTAAATTTGCGAAAAGGGATTCAGAATTAAAAGACTTGCTATTTATTTTAGATGCGACAAGAACTATACCCGGAAACGTGTTTATTGCCGCAAGAGATGCACTTTTGGCAATGCTAAGAAATCTCCCAGAGGGTCAAAATTTTCAAATAATGTTGTGTTCGCCTGAATTAAGCTTCTTTTTTGATGAATACCAACTCCCTACAGATGACGTTTTACGAAACGTGATTGATATCTTGATAGATTTAAAGAATTTTAAAAACAAGGGTTCGCTGAATTTAGTGGGTACCGAGTTTAGGTTTATAAATGAAAATATAACGCCTATTATAGTGACGCACGGTGTGTGTAAGGCTAAAGCCAGAGTTCTGGAATATGCATATTTAACTTTAAAAGATACAGGTGCCAGTGTGGTTTCTTTAGGAAATCATTGCGATAATGTTTTTTGGACTGAATTTTCGAAAATTACAAAGGGGAGTATGCATCATATATATTCGACCGAGGATTTTACAAGTACTTGTAAAAATGCTATTCAAAAAATAAACGTACACAGATTTGATAATCTTGAGATTATGAGCATAGGAATGGGATTGTTTGGTGGTGAGATTATCCAAGACGTGCGTTCATCTATATATAAAGGCGAAAGCCTTGATATAATAGTAAAATCTTCCGGAGGAATGCCGTCAAAGTTTCTACTCAAGGGCGAAAATGGGTTTTCAGAAATTATTTGTGTTGAACAATCGTATCTGTTTGAGAACTTTAACCTAATTTCATTGATGTATGCAGAACGCAAAATGAGAGAACTTATGGTACTATTGCAAGAGGCGTCGCCCGGGTCGTGGCGGAGGCTTAAAAAAATCATGGGCGACATCAGCTTAAAATATGGACTGATATCGTCTGAAACTTCATTTGTCGTGGAGGTTAAAACAGGACTTGCTTCAACGGTGTATCCGCTTGAATATCACGAAATTCCGAATCGGGAGTCTTCGAAATTTGACTTTAGTGAGAATACGTCGATTTTCCGTGATTTTGGAGGCTTCAGACCAGAGGATAAAAACCTAGAAAAAAAATTTGAAAAATGCACTGAAATATTACTTAACTGTTATCGCAAAGATGGGTCGTTTTCGAACCCACACGAGTCATGTCCACAAAATATAGTAAACCAAACGGCGTACGCCTTGATGGCTTTGTCGAGAATTGATGACTTAAAAAAATACAAAAGCCCATATACCGATGGGGTTTCATTTTTATTAAAAAATATTAAAAACGAAGTAATTTTAAATTCTGAAATCTTATGGGGATTGAAGGATGCGTTAGATACCGGGCTGTTAAATCTAAAGATGGAAGAAGAGATTTTGGATATTTTAAAAACACGTGATATGAGTTTTGAAGATGTGTGCTTAGAACCCCTTGACCCAATTACAAATACGGAAATAATAAATATCTCAAGGTATGTTTTAGTGCATAAAGTTTAGTGCATAAAGAATGAAATAAAAAAAACGGCGTATCGAAAGATATGCCGTTTTTTAGGAAATAAAATTACTTATTGTTTACAAGATTTTTGAAAGCCTGTCCTGCTTTGAAAGTAGGAACTTTTGCAGCAGCGATTTTCATCTCAGCACCAGTCTGAGGATTTCTGCCGGTTCTTGCAGCTCTTTCTCTAACTTCAAAACTACCAAATCCAACAAGTTGAACTTTGTCGCCTGCTTTAAGAGCAGTTTCAATAGCATCAACGAAAGCTACAACAGCACCTTCAGCATCCTTTTTTGATAATCCTGATTTTGATGCAACAGATGTAATTAATTCTTGTTTATTCATTTTAAAATCCCCTTTAATGTATATATTTAATTTCATTAATTTCTATTAACAAGCACTATTTTACTACAATTATAGCGAATTTACCATATATGAGAGCCATCAAAGCAATATGTATCAGCTTGATGAGGCAGACGTTAAAAATATTTTTTTCAAGCTGTCACAATCAGTGGAAAAAATCACGCTTGCGATGTATATGTCAGAGCTTGTTTGCGAGGTGAGCGTTCCTGATGAAAAATCCGGTGATATTTTGAGACTGTTTTTAAATTGCCTTTATGTATTGTGCGAAGAAAAATGGTCAGTGCTATTGACCAAGGCGGCGTTTGAAATGCGGCTTATGAGCGACATTGGGTTTATGCCGGACGTGGTTGGTTGCAAGAGGTGCAGCGTTTATGAAGACAAAGATTTTTTCTTTGATGCAGACAATGGGCAGCTCGTTTGTCCTCGGTGCAAAAAAAGCTGG
>JAVXFE010000200.1:0-3762 GCA_036658075.1 Oscillospiraceae bacterium | reverse complement strand
GCCTTTGGAGCTTGGGTCGGAGCCGCAGCTCTGGCAACAGGTGCAGATGTAGCAGCACCTCCAACTTCCTCTACTTCTACTTCATATGAATTTCCGTTTACATTAATTATAAATTTTCTCATTATTGTATACCCTCCTTAAAATCTTGAGTCAATAACTTCAGTTACGCCGGCTTTGTTCCAACTTGGTGAAGTATTGTTAAGTTTTCTAAATGATTTAACGTTTAAATTGTATGTTGATGTATTTAGACTTGCAGCTACCGCAGCAGTTAAAACCGCAATAAGTTCAGCCTCATCAATATTATTTTTCTTTGCCACAGGCGTCGGTGTAACGGTCGGTGCGACTTGTGGTGTATTTGTAGTTTCCGCTCCTGGTTCACCTTTATAGAAGATTTTTTTCATTCCCATCATAACAAACATGAGTAATATTAAAACCGCAAACACAATACAAAGTCCAAGAACTGTTACTTCTGCACCTTGACTTAAAGCTTCTGATGGTGTCATAATTTATTCTCCTTTCGCTTATAGAGGAATGTTTCCGTGCTTTTTGCTAGGTCTGGTTTCCCTCTTGCTCATAAGCATTTCAAGTGCGCTTATGATACGTGGACGAGTTGAATCAGGTTCAATAACATCGTCAACATATCCACGGCTTGCCGCAACATACGGATTTGCAAACTTCTCGGTATATTCAGCAATTTTTTCTTTTCTAGCGTTTATTGGATCACTAGATGATGCAATATCTCTTTTAAATATGATATTTGCAGCTCCAGCAGGACCCATAACGGCAATTTCAGCAGTGGGCCACGCAAATACCATGTCAGCACCTAAATGCTTACTATTCATGGCAATATACGCACCGCCGTATGCTTTTCGAACTATTACGTTGATTTTAGGAACTGTAGCTTCTGAAAACGCATAAAGAAGCTTTGCACCGTGACGTATAACGCCATTATGCTCTTCTGAAACGCCTGGAAGATATCCCGGAACATCCGTAAAAGTGATAAGTGGAATATTAAAGCCATCACAAAATCTGACAAATCTTGCACCCTTATCAGAAGAATCACAATCAAGTGAGCCTGCTTTAAATTTAGGCTGATTTGCAATGATACCGACAGTTTGACCGTTCATTCTTGCAAATCCTGTAACAATGTTTTGTGCAAAGTTTTTAAATACTTCAAAAAATCCGCCGTTATCTACAACTTCCGAAATTACGTCTTTGATGTCATAAGCTTTATTTGCATCTTCAGGAACAACATTTGTTAATGTTTCTGATAAACGGTTTAAGTCATCATCACAGCCTAAATCAGCTGCAATTTCAAGATTATTTGATGGTAAATACGAAAGTAAATCCTTCACCTGCGTGAAACATTCTTCTTCGTTTTTGCACATAACGCCTGCTACACCACTTTTGGTTGTGTGCGTTTCTGCACCACCAAGTTCTTCAAACGTAACATCTTCACCGGTAACAGATTTAACAACCGATGGTCCTGTAATGAACATTTGACTCGTTTTATCAACCATAAATATGAAGTCGCATATTGCCGGTGAATAAACCGCACCGCCAGCACATGGGCCTAAAATGATTGAAATCTGAGGAATAACCCCTGATGCCAATGTGTTTCTGTAAAAAATGTCGCCAAATCCTTTTAGAGAATCAAGACCCTCTTGAATTCTAGCACCGCCCGAATCGTTTATTCCAACAATAGGAGCCCCCATTTTAACAGCCATATCCATAACCTTACAAATCTTTGCTGCATGCATTTCACCAAGAGAGCCACCTATTACAGTGAAATCCTGAGCATATGCATAGACAAGTCTGTCCTTTACTGTACCATATCCACACACTACACCTTCACCAGGTGCAACGGTATCAGCCATGTTAAACTCGTTACATCTGTGTGTAACAAAGGCATCAATTTCAACGAAACTGCCTTCGTCAAAAAGCATTGCAAGTCTTTCTCTAGCGGTTTTTTTTCCGCTTTCGTGTTGCTTTTTAATTTTGTCTGCTCCGCCGCCTTGCTCAATCACAAAACGTTTCTGCTGCAAATCGTCTATTTTACCCATTTGCAAACTCCTCCTTATATTTAAAAGTTATATTATTTTCATAATTTATTTTCAAGCTTATCGCTTTTTATTTGATTCTCTTTTAGGTTTAGAGAACATTTCTTTCGATTTTTGGCTTGAAGATTTTTTGTTTGTGCCAATTTTTTTAAGCATATTAACCTCAGTATCGGCAAGCTTTCGCCATCTTCCAAGAGGAACATGTCCCAAAGAAAGTCCGGCTTCATGCGTTCTCCGCAACTTCTTTACTATACACCCGGCGGCCTCAAACATTTTTCTAACCTGTCTGTTTCTACCTTCATGCACGGTAATTTCCATTTTGGTGCCATATTGTGTAGCACCTACAATTTCAACCTTAGCTGGGCTGGTTTTAACGCCATCAATCATGACACCGTTTCTAAGCATCAACAGCGTGTCCATGTTTATGTTACCCGTAACTTCAGCTAAATACGTCTTTTCTATATTATTTTTAGGATGAGTGATTTTATATGTTAAATCACCATCGTTTGTCATAAGGAGCAAACCTTCTGTATCATAATCCAATCTACCCACCGGGTATATTCTGACCGGAATATCCGAAACCAAATCCATAACGGTTCCTCGCCCTTTTTCATCAGATACAGTAGTGACATATCCGACAGGCTTATTTAGCATAATATAGACCATTTTTGATTGTGTTTTAACTTGTTCGCCATCTACAGTAACAACGTCGCTATCCTCATCAACCTGAATGCCCATTTCTCGGACCTTCACGCCGTTTACGGTAACTCGACCCGCTTTTATTATTTCTTCTGAAGCACGCCTTGAAGCAACTCCACAACTCGCAAGATATTTTTGTAGTCTAACCAAATCAGCATCAATACCCTTCTTATTTTTTTATATTATTATGCGGAAAAAGATTATATTTTGACATAATAATACCGTATGTAGAAAAACACGCCATACGGTTCTATTATATATTATTACAAATTATATTGCAAGTAATTTTTTTGCTAAAAAGTTTTAAACGCATGGTAAAATTTAAAGATTTTTTTGTGCATTTTGTATGTTTTCAGTCATATACGCCAATCCATTTCCGATAAACGTTCTGTAAATATGTCTGAAACGTCTTTTTCGACTTCGGAAACCCGAAATTTTCCATATTAACATTTTTTGCGGCGACCAATTCAAACATTCCAAATTCTTCGCCTTCCACTCCAACACTGTTATAGCCCACAACATCTCCTCGTATCAAAGGTGCTTTAAGTTCTCTTTTCATATGATTATTTAATGTGAATTTTTCGCCTTTAGCTAAAGGAAAATAAACTTCCTCTTTTGGTATAACGTCAACCGTTTTTTTATCGCCACCGCTCACAAAAACTTCGCCACATTCATCTGTAATCGACATAACTTTAACTCCCGTATATTTCGTGAACATATCATCATATAAAATTTTATGGTCATTCCAATCGTTAGGGGCGTTTAAAGTCACGCAAATAAGGGTCATTCCATTTTTTGTAGCAGCACTAACAAGGCACCTTCCTGCCGCTTTTGTAAACCCTGTTTTTACACCTATACAGCCGTCGTATGAATCCAAAAGTTTGTTATGATTATGAAGTTCTCTATCATATTCTTTTCCATCTTGCGGAATTTTTTTAGTTTTTGTTGCCACTATTTCGGCAAATTCGGGATTTTTAAGTCCATAAGCTGTTATTTTCGCCAT
>JAVXFE010000199.1:0-3773 GCA_036658075.1 Oscillospiraceae bacterium | reverse complement strand
TGCGGATTCATTTGAAGGCGCAATCTTTTAACTTCTGAAATTCGTAATGATTCATTTTGCTTTTTTGTGCTTTCTTGGAGCAGAAAAATTTTATGCGACATGTTATTTATTGCGTTTTTAATAATATCAAATTCATAAATGAACTTTTCTTTTATAATAATATTTTGATTGCCGGCTGAAAGTTTATTTAAAGCATTTGTTATTTTACGGAGAGGTTCCATAAGTATTTTATTTAGTGCCAATAGATAAATAAGCAAGCAAGCCATAATTAATAGTAGACTTGTATATGTAAAAGTTTTTATAAATGAAATATTTTCATACATCGTTTTTTTGCTTGCAACAAAAGTAATGTCTAATCCCATGGTTTCAGACCTTTTTGAAATTGAGACATATTCTTCATTTTTATGTTTGAATGTTGATGATGATTTTGCGGAAACTGCCGCAGTGGCAATTTCTTGAGACTGCAGAGAAGTTGCTAATACCGTGTTGGTGAAATCCGAAAAAATTATATTGCTATTTTTAGAATTTTTGTTTTTGAAAGGTTTTATTATGTCATTTAAATTTAGCATAACCCCTATATCAATATTATCATCAAACTTTAATGTACTAATAAGCATATAGTCACCGTTATAACGGGCTGGATACCACTTACCGAAAACTGATGAATTTTGCGCCTTTATGTAATCCATACATTTGTAATAATCGCCTTTTGTAAAAATAACATATTCGTTAGTGTTTTCAAAATGAACATATATAGTATCAATATTAGAATAATAATTTGCATCACGCATTAACATTGTATACAAGTTGGTTCTGCAAATATTATAGTCATATGAATTTTTTTCAATAAAACTCATTTTTTCAATATCACTATTATTGCCAAGAATTGAGCTTATATAATAGGAAACCTGATTCACAGTCGTTTCTATTTGTTCTTTATAGATATTTATCGTGTTTTCCATGGAAACAGTTATAGCTTCTTCGTTTTGTTTTATAATATAATAATTGGTACAATATGAGAGACTTATAATAATTAAAATTATTGCTGTCAATAAAATTGTAATTTTAAAATTTAATGTTTTGAAAATTGACACAAATAGTCACCTCACAGTCGATTTATATACTATTATAACAGTTCGTTTTGCATATTACTAGGACAAGTTGATACTTTTTCACAAAAAGTTTAGTTATGTACTAGCGGAGTATATGTTTTAATGTTAAAATCGTATTATTAAATATTAAATTTCGTGAGGAGGAATATTAATGAAAAAAATAATGGCAACATTACTAGCTGTAACTTTAACGATTTCTTGTATGGTTGGGTGTGGAAAGAAAAGTGAAAACGGCAGTGTGAAGAATGATGATTTTACAACACTAAGAATTATGTATCCAAGTGTTAATGGCGCACAGAAAGATGTCGAAGAAGTGCAAAACGCACTAAACGTTTTATTAAAGGATAAACTTAATTGTGCTATTGAACTTGATGCTCCGGAAATGGGTACATATGCACAGAGGTTGCCTTTAGCTTTACAGGCAAATGAAGATGTAGCAATAGCGTGGGCTAACTTTCCGATTATACTTCAAAATGTAAATAAAAACGCATTTGCACCTTTAGATGATTTATTGAAAAGCAACGGAAAAGAACTTGCAAAAGTGTTTGAGGATGGGTTTTTAGATAAAGTGAAGATTAATGAAAAGATTTATGCAATTCCTGTAAACAAAGAATTTTGTGCGGGAAGTGCAAATTACTTTGATAAAGAAATTGCTGAAAGAAATGGAATAGATGTAAAATCTTTAAAAACTGCACTTGATTATGATAAAGCATTTGAAAAAATTAAGAAGAACGAACCTGGAATTACGCCACTTTGGTCAAGTAAAGAACAAGCTATATTCTCTATGGAATCAACAAATCCGGAATATCCCAAATATGAAGAAGTTTTTGGAATAAGCTGGATGCTTATAGACCCGAAGACGGATAAAGTCCAGGGTATTTATGATACAATAGAACCAGAACCATATGAATATATGAAGAAATGGGTTGATGAGGGAGTGACAAACGCCGATACTGCTACAACGAGTGTCGGACGTTATAAAGCTGCCAGTGCCGGGAAAACATGGATGATATCTGGAAGTTCAAAACCCGGATATGCTGCAGAAGCAAGTGCCGACTTAGGACGGGAATTTATTCAAGGTTATGCTGCACAACCAAAGATGTCAATAGCTAGTATGTTAGGTTCGGCGGCGGTTATTCCTGTGGGGTGCAAGAATAAAGAAAAGGCAATGGAATTATTACAGTTAATTTATACCGATAAAGAAGTTCTTAATTTATTGCAATTTGGTATTGAAGGCAAACATTATGTAAAAAACGCCGATGGTATGCTTGAGTTGCCACCTGGAGTTGCGACTAAAAGTGATTCAGGGTATAACCCGGGGATTAACTGGATAATTGGAAATCAATATAACAATTATCTATGGAAGGGCGAAGACCCACAAAAATGGGAAAAGTTTAAAGAATTTAATAAAGAAGCAGTTTTAGATAAATCAAATGGATTTGTTTGTGACACAAGCAAGTATAAAAATGAAATTGCTGTTATTACAAGTGAATATCAAACGGCATATCAGATGTTGGCAATGGGAACATCTTCTGACGTTAAGGATTCAATTGCCAGGATGAAAGAAACAATGCTTAAATACAAAGCGGATGAAGTGGTGCAAGAAGTTCAAAGACAATATGATGAATTTTTGAAGACAAAATAGTATATATCAACTTAATCAGAAAGCATTAATTATGAGGGGGCAACAGTTTTGAAGATAAAAAGAATAATTGTAGTTATTGCAATATTTGTCTTAACGGTTACTTTTTTAAATGTAAGTGCAAAGGAGTTAGACAGCGTGTCATCATATACTATAACATCTGATGATAACACTAAAGCAATTACAATTTCTGCCGTTGCGGATAAGGCAAATGAAAATCTGACATGTTTAATGATGGATGTAAATGACATTGTAAAAGCTGGGAAAGATTTTAATTCTATTAATGAATTGAGACAGTTATATGCGTCGGAAGAAGACTTCACAAAGGCAATTGTTATAGCCAATCAAGAAAAAACCGATAAAGATAAAAAGGCTGTGTTTAATATTACTTTGACCCCAAAAGGTGCAACTAATCATTATGCCTTATGTTTTTCACAAAATGGAAGCATATCGTTAAATCGTATATATACATATATTAGCCAAGATGCTTTGAATACTACTTTGAGTGAGATACAAACGCTTTCTACTTTAGATGGAGCAAAAAGTCTCATAACTGACGCATCAAATTTTGATGCATTAAGCGGAGTAGGGTTTTTAATGGTGGAATTCAATAAAATCAAAAGTGAAGCTGAAATTGGAAAAATAGCAGAGGTTTTATTTACAAACAAAAGTGCTGAAAAAGCAAATTTAATACTAGCGGTTAACAGAGCAATTTTAACGGCAGAAATTAATGAATGCACAGTTCCTCAAAATGGTAAAAACCTTGTGCATAAGTATAATGAATATTTAAAATTTGATTTAAGCGATACTTATGAATATGAAAAGCTATCTGAGAATGGGACTAAGCAATTGTATGAAAAATATATAAATTCCGCTTATCAATCATATGAAGTTTCTAAAAAAGCGTTTTATGACAATAGCATATTAGCTTATATAAATCAAGAATCGTTTGGAGTGTTGATTAAAACTATTCAAACTCATTCTAAATTTGCCGAAATAAATATTTCTGCACTAGATGG
>JAVXFE010000198.1:670-3780 GCA_036658075.1 Oscillospiraceae bacterium | reverse complement strand
CACGAATGGTGTATAATGCGGCAGAAACTCCCGCAGGTCCTGAACCTATTATGATTACATTTCCATTATTTTTCATATTTCACCTCGCATAAAATAATTTTGCTTATTTGCTTATCTATATATTTTTCTTTCAAATATTTATATATTTTTCTTCAAAGGCTTCAAGTTTTTGTGGCACGTCAAAAATGTAGCCCTGTACTATATTACAGCCAACTTTTTTCAAAAAGTCGACTTGCTCTTGCCGTGAGACACCTTCGGCAACAGTTTTCATTTCAAGCTCTTTTGCCATGTTTATTACATTTTTAATAATTATCTTCTCTCTGTCTTCATAATTATTTCTTTTAAAGAACATTGCGTCCATTTTTAAAGTGTCTGCCGTAATTTCTTTTAAAAGATTTAACGACGAATACCCAGAACCAAAATCGTCAATCGACACACAGATTCCGTTTTCTTTGAAGAATTTTAGCATTTCAAGCATCATTTCGATATTATCAAAGAGTATGCTTTCGGTGAGTTCAATTTCAATAAGCCCGCTTGGAATATTATACTTATTTTTAATAGAGAGATAGGTATCTAAAAATTTGGAGTTATTAATCTGAATCTTAGATACGTTTACCGAAAGAGGAATGACTTTTTTACCGTTATCAATCCATTTTCTAAGCATTTCGCATGTCTTTTCAAACATATAAGTATCCATATGTTTGATAAAGCCATTACTTTCGAACAATGGTATAAATCTCTCCGGCATAATTAAACCATCAATTGGGTCATGCCATCTTGCCAAGACTTCAGCACCAACAATCTCTCCTGAATTTATGTTAAATTTAGGCTGTAAATATGGTAAAAACTCCTTATTTTTAAGAGCGTTTTCCATTTTATTTGCAATAATCTGGTCATTTATCATGGCAATTCTAAAATCTTCTTTGTACAGTACAAAGCCTGTTCGATTTTCGTCTTTAAGCTGTTTCTGTGCAAGGTTTGCACGGTCAATCATTTCTTCAATTGAAAACTCATCATTCTTACCGTCTGTACAATAAGCACCAAGCGAAATTCGAAGATTTGCCTTATTTTCAAGCACCTTTGAAATCCCTTCAAAGCCCTCAAACCCAGACGTCACACGTTTAACAAGGTCGTTTTCATTTTCATATCTTTCAACCGATACAAAATTATCAACATTTGCACGGGCGAATAAAAGCGTCTTTTTTTGGGCTAAGAAGTTACTGTATTCTCGCAAAACTTCATCGCCTTTTTCAAAGCCATAAATTCCGTTTATTGCCTTAAAATTTTTGATGTCCGAATAGAATATAACAAATTTATCGGTTGGATTTTCTGCAAAAAGACTTGTTAATTTCTTCTTAAAGCTTGCAAAACTATCACCACCTGTTATTGGGTCGACGCTTCCAAATTCGTTTAAATATTGGCTTGTGGTTATTCCGTCAGATTCGATATTATTAATATCATCGCCAAATACACTATAGCGGTTTCTACCATTCATTTTTGAATTATAAAGAGCCATATCAGCGTTTTTATACAAAATATCATACGTATCAGCCGTGGCACTAACAAAGGCAACACCCACACTTATTGTAAAGCTAAAGTTCGCCTCGCTCCTTCTATAATCACGAGTCATAAACGCAAGCATCTCTTTAACTTTATTGATGACCGTTTTCGTTTCACGGACATTTTTCATCATAACGATAAACTCGTCACCACCAAGCCTTCCTAATATATCATCGTCACGGAACAAAATCTTTAGCTTATTTGCACATTCACGCAAGATTTCATCGCCAAACATATGACCAAAAGTGTCATTAAAGTTTTTAAACTTATCAATATCCAAAATAAGAAACGCACTTTTAGCCGACATAATATCACATGTTTTAAGATAATTATCAATCATAGTTTGGGCGGTTATTCGGTTATAAATACCGGTTAAGCCGTCATGTTCCGCTTTTTCAATTAACGCTAACTGCTTTAACTTTTTATCGTTAATATTATGGATAAAGAAATCCGCCATAAGCTCATCATTAAATGGGTCATTAAACATCTTTATTTCAGTTTCAACCCAAATATACTCATTATTATCAAGCATTCTACGATATTCAACATTATGAGACAAAACGTTATTTTCATAAAGCTTTTTAAGATATTCGCTATTTAACTCGGTGACAACACGACTGCGGTCATCTTTGTGAATAATCGTATTTGCTATTTCTGCCACTACATGCTCAAATACCATTCCAGAATGAATTTCACCCATATCAAACCATGTTGAACTTCCATCAGTAATAGTTTTCTTTTCAAGATTTGCAGTGAATGATAGATTGTTTTCAGATTCAATAATCTTTGTAAAAGCCCGCTCCTTTTCAAGCATATAAAGAGAGGTAATATCACGACCCACACCTATTGCACTAATCGCCTTTTCATCATTATCAAAGACGGTTGTAATCTTTGTACGGAAAATCACTTCTTTTTTATCGTTACCAAACCAACGGACAGTGTTTTCTTCCATTTTTGAACCTTCGTTGATTTTTTTATAGCAATCATAAAGGACTTTTTTATTCTTTTCATCCAGATGACTATTTTCTAAAATAGATTCAAGTGTTTTAAACTTTTCTAAATCATCGATATTCTTTTCACCTGTTTCGTCAAAGAAAACAAAGGTTTTGTTTAATATGTTATATTCAAACATAATCAATCCAGAATTTTCAATAGCGATTTTGTAACTCTTTTCATTAATTTTTAGCTCATTTTCAAGGTTCTTTTGAGCATCAATATCCATAAAAACACTATGCATAAACGGTATGCCCTTTATGTTTTTTAGGATTCTTCCACGCTCTAAAACCCAAATTCGACTTCCATCTTTTCTAACTAAACGATATTCTACTGATAATTTGTCATCTATTCCATTAACAAGGCGTTTTATATGTTCATTGACTTTCTCTCTATCATCGGCGTATACAAAATCCAAATTTGGCTTATTTATAACCTCAGTTGAGGTATAACCGGATATAACGGTGGCACCTTCACTTGCAAAAATCACCTTAAAATCAGGGTCAAGAGAGTTTACAACAACTCCACCTTGAATGCTCTCTATAATAGATTCTAAA
>JAVXFE010000198.1:0-660 GCA_036658075.1 Oscillospiraceae bacterium | reverse complement strand
ACCCCTTGTTAAAAAGCAAACTCTTATTTTGTTTACGATTTTGCCATATGACAAAAAGGATTAATAAAATTATTACAAAGAAAATAAACCCAAGTGCTTTTTGTGATTTTCTTTTTGTGATATTATTCATGACATCTGCAAAGTTCGGAGAAACCCCCGAGATGATATACCATTGATTAAAACCGACAGGCTGATAAAAGCCGTATCGGTCGGTGTTATCGATTCGCATAACACACGCATCGCTTTTGCTATCTTTAAAGTTTTGCTTTATATTTTCAGTAGTTCCTTCATTAGATAAAGGTCTAATATTCTCATCTGATAAAAATATGTTTTTTACGTTATTCTTTTTATCTGACGCCGACGTAGAAACGATAATATTTCCATCAACATCTACAATTCTAAAAAAACCAGTTTCGCTAAAGACGTTATTCGCAAGAGCTTTTTCCCACTTTTCGTATTTATAAGCCCCTCGAAGCGTTCCAACAATTTTCGTATCATCAATAATAGGAACGGACAAAACCACATAATATTCACCTGTTTTTTCATCTAAAACAGGTTTAGAAAGTACAGTTTCACCACGTAATGAGCGAACGAAAAATTCTTGCTTTGCCACATTTTTATGATTTCCATCGCTACAATAACTATTCCCCTCTTTATCCG
>JAVXFE010000197.1:0-3794 GCA_036658075.1 Oscillospiraceae bacterium | reverse complement strand
GAATTAAAGCTGATGTTAAAAGAACTAAAACCAGAAAAGTTGCAACTTGTGCCTGAAACAAATGACGAAAAAGAGATTTCTGACTTTTTAGAGTATACTAAAAAATTTGTATGATAAAGGAGCTTAAATATATGAAAAAAATAGTTATAATTGGCGCTGGAAGTGGCTTTGGCGGAAGATTGTCGAAAGATATTTTAAGTCATAAAGCTTTACAAGATTACACTATTGCATTATGTGATTTAAATTTCGAAAGGTTGAACGAAACGCACAAATATGTTCAAAAATTAATCGATGATTATAAATTACCTGCTAAAGTTATTAGCTCAATTGATAGGTGCGATTTACTTGAAGATGCAGAATTTGTTATGACGGCAATCGCAGTTGGTGGTGCATATGCGGGGTATCCATATATTCATGATGTTATGATACCAAAAAAATATGGAATTGACCAAGCTGTTGCTGATACCTGTAGCGTTGGTGCGATATTTAGGTTTTTTAGAGTAGCGGCGGCAACTGATGCCATTTTCAGAGACATCGAACGTCTTTGTCCCAAAGCTTTAGTTTTAAACCATACGAATCCAATGGCGATGCTAACACAATATTGCAGTAAGTATACGACTGTTAAAAATGTGGGGTTGTGTCATGGAATAAAGCATTCTATTTCAGAGATTGCGACTTATATGGGACTTGAGAAAGAAAAGTTTACATATAAGGTTGCCGGCATAAATCACATGGCGTGGTTTTTGAAAATGAATTATATGGGAAAAGATATTTATCCGGAATTTAAAAAAATGTGTGCAGAAAAGCAAGACGGAGGAAATGTAGATTTTGTGCCATATGAAAGAACCAGAATCGAACTTATGCAAAACTTTGGTTGTTATCCAACAGAAGCGGCGGGTCACGACTCGGAATATTTACCATACTTCAGAAAAGATGCCGAAACCATGAAAGAATATATGCTTTCAACTAATAACCCTTCTGAAATACCCGAAACTTCTCAAACATGGCTTAAACATGGCGGAGAAAAAAACAATGAAGAAAGCCTTGTATCATCTGATGAATACACAGGGTATATTGTAAACTCAATAGTTACAGATGTTCCGTTTGCTTTTAACGGAAACGTTATAAACGATGGATTAATTGATAATTTGCCATGTGGTGCTTGTGTTGAAGTTAAGTGCATATCTGACCACGACGGCGTTACGCCATGTCACTTTGGTGCGTTGCCAATAGAACTCGCCGCGTTAAATAGTAGCAATATATCGGTTCAGCAAATGGCGGTTGAAGCGTTTGCAAAAAAAGACAAGGAACTAGCCTTCAGGGCGGTGGCACTTGATCCTAATGTGGCGGCGAAACTCACTTTGCCACAAATAAGACAGATGTTTGATGAAATGTGGGTTGCTGAAAATCAGTGGCTTAGATGGTTTGAAAATTAAGGAGAATTTATTATGATGACAAACAAAGAAAATACGATGGCTATACTTAATTATGAAAAGTATGACCGAATGCCACTTGTACTATTTGGATATTGGAATGAAACTATGATAAAATGGCGTGAAGAAGGTCACTTGTCAAAAAAGTTATAAAGACATTTGCGAATTAAACAAAGAGCTGGGGTTTGATTATGATTGGTTTACTTGTTACATTCCCGAAACCGGATTGTTTCCGGGGTTTGAACCCAAAATAATTAAAGAGCTTCCCGATGGTTCAAGACATGTCATGGATCATAACGGTGTTACTGTACTTGAAAAAGATGATGCTGGTTCTATCCCTGCAGAAATCGAACACACCCTCGTTGATAGAAAAAGCTATGAAAACCATTATAAGCCAAAACTTGTCTCCACAATTGAACGTCAAAGAGCGCAATGGCTAAAAGATTTAAAGAGAGATGTGGATTATGAAAATGACCCTGTTGGATTGTATTGTGGGAGTCTTTATGGTCAAATTCGTGATTGGATGGGCATAGTTGGGCTTTCGTACTTGTTTGTTGACGATGAAGAATTGCTTGATGAAATTATCGCTGATGTTGCTCATGTGTGTTATGACACAACAAAAGATGCATTAAAATATTGTGATATTAAATTTGATTTTGGACATTTTTGGGAGGATATATGCTTTAAAAACGGGCCACTTGTTAGACCGGAAGTTTTTTATGATAAGACGGTTCAGCACTATAAGAAAATTACAAATTTATTAAATGAAAACGATATAAATATTGTTTCGCTTGATTGCGATGGTTGCATTGATGCCTTGATTCCAACATGGCTTGATGGAGGAGTCAATACCATGTTTCCGATTGAGGTTGGGACATGGGAGGCAAGTCTTGCACCGTGGCGAGAAAAATACGGCAAAAAAATCCGTGGAGTTGGCGGAATGAATAAAAATGTTTTCTCAATGGGGTTTTCGGAAGTTGATGCTGAAATCGAAAGACTACGGCCACTGATTCAAATGGGTGGATATATTCCTTGTCCGGATCATAGAATACCACCGGATGCGAAATTCGAAAATGTTAAATATTATTGTGCAAAGATGAGAAAACTTTTTTAGGAGGCGATTGTATGAGTGGTGAAAGAGCTAGAAGGGCAATAAGGGGAGAAAAGACTGATAGAATTCCATTTATGGAAACACCGGCACATATAGGCTTTTTAAAAAAAGTTTCGGGAATCGATCCTCTTGAAAATTTACATGCATCTATAATAAAGGCAATGGAAATATATGATATAGACATGCCTATTTTTGGATTACCTGAAAGTGCAACAACAAATGACCCGAATCAATATGGAGTTGGAGCCACACAGTGGCGGCATGAAGGCAGCAATACAGCGGATATTTTGTCATATGACCCAATTATTTATAGAAATCTTGAAAACTGTGATGAAAAATACTGGGAGAATGATTTAAATAATAATTTTTTGAAATTAGAAAAAGAGCTTGGCGAAAGATATGTAAGGCAATCTGGAACTTTTACGACTTGCATGCATTATGCTGCTGAAGATTTGGATTTTGAGGAGTTTTTATGTGATTGTGTTTTAGAGGAAGACGCAATTTCAAAAATGCTTGAACGTTGTGAAAAGTTAAGCACTATTATGATGAGTGGTTATGCAAAAACGAATGTAGAACTGATGATTTGTCATGATGATATTGCAAACAGTAGCTCGATGACCGTTAGTGCAGAGTGGCTACGCAGAAATGTTATACCACGTTATAAAAGAATTTACAAACCGTTGTTAGATGCAAAAATACCTGTGATTTTCATGAGTGATGGAAATTATATGGATATTATTGAAGATATTAAAAATCTAAATGTAAGTGGATTTTTCCTTGATACACCGTGCATGGATTTGAAAACAGTAGTAGAAGTGTGCGGAAAGGATATGATTTATTTAACCGGTCCCACACCAGCTACGTTAAATATGGGTACAGTAAATGATGTTAAAGATGCCGTTAAAGAACTTGCTGAATTAGCTAGAGATTTGCCTCGGTTTTTCTTTCATATGCCGGGCGGGTTTACTCACAATACCCCAACTGAAAATGTCGTTGCATATTTTGATGCGTGTTTAGAATTTGGAAAAAGAAATTAAGAAATAAGTTTAGTGCGACATGTTTAAAAATGATAAGCTGTTATAATAGTTAGGAGAATTTATATGAACGCCAAAGAACGATTTAATATTACCATAGAGGGCGGTAAAGCTGACAGATTACCTGTTGTTACACATCATATAATGGAATATTTTCTCAAGAATGTTTTAGGGGATATTTCTGTGCATGAATTTTTCGAGAAATTCAAGATTGAT
>JAVXFE010000196.1:0-3795 GCA_036658075.1 Oscillospiraceae bacterium | reverse complement strand
TTCATGGGCTTACAAACACCGACCTTAGATATAGACAGCGGTACGTTGACCTTATTATGAACCCTGATGTAAAACACACGTTTGAAGTTCGAAGCCAGGTGATTCGTGCTATACGTAGCTATCTTGATTGTCGTGGATATATGGAGGTTGAAACCCCGATATTAAACACTATCGCTGGCGGTGCTACTGCACGTCCTTTTATAACTCATCATAATACTTTAGATATAGACATGTATTTGCGTATTGCCCCTGAACTTTATCTAAAACGTCTTATTGTTGGCGGTTTTGAAAAGGTTTATGAAATGGGACGCCTTTTCAGAAACGAAGGTATGGACGTTAAGCATAACCCTGAATTTACAACAATTGAACTTTATGAAGCGTACACGGATTATGTCGGAATGATGAACCTTACGGAAGACATGATTAAAAGCGTTGCAAACGATGTTTTAGGCACAACAACGATTACATATCAAGGTGAAGAAATTGATTTGGGCGCACCGTGGACACGTATGACAATGATTGAATCGATTAAGAAATATGCAGGCGTTGACTTTAACGAAACTAAAACAGTGGACGAGGCTGTTTCTATGGCTAAATCTATAGGAATTAAATTTGAAGATGAAGCTAAGATTCCGTCAAGAGGCGAGATTATTAGTATCGCTTTTGAAGAAAAAGTAGAAGAGCAGTTAATACAGCCTACATTTATTACTGAATATCCTGTTGAGATTTCACCGCTTGCTAAGAGATTTGCGGACAACCCTGACTTTACCGAAAGGTTTGAAGTGTTTATTACCAGACGTGAATTTGGTAACGCTTTTTCAGAGTTAAACGACCCGATTGACCAAAAAGAAAGATTCTTGAGTCAAGTTGAAAAACGTGAAAATGGCGACGATGAAGCTAATATGATGGACGAAGATTATGTTAATGCTTTAGAATATGGACTTCCGCCTACAGGTGGTTTAGGAATAGGAATCGACCGCTTAATCATGCTTTTGACAGATAGTGCCAGCATTCGAGATGTGTTGTTGTTCCCAACTATGAAACCTTTAGAGAAATAATTTTAAATAGTGAAAGAGGTAACGTTTATGGACAAGCAGGCTAGAGAAGCACGAGAGCTGATGAAAACATTGCCGTTTAAGGAACGTGCAAAAAACTTTTGGTTCTACAATAAGTGGTATGTTTTTGGTGGTTTAATGGCGTTTATATTACTTTCGGTTACTTTGTATGAATGTATGACACAGGTGCAGTATGATTTAGATGTGTTTTATGTCACTGAAAGCCCTGTTAAACCTGAAGTAGAAACCGCTTTAGAAGAATATCTTTCACAATATGTTGACGACGTAAATAATGACGGCGTTAAAAATGTTGCTGTAAACGTGCTTACTGCACCGCTTGATAACGTTGACCCACAGATGGCTATGGCGGCACAGACAAAGCTTATGGCAGAGTTGTCGGGTGGCGAATCAATGGCATACTTGACAGATAAAGCGTATGCAGAGGTTATAGCCCAAGGCTTTCCTAATACAATGGAAGAATCGTGCGACATAACCTTAATACCCGGACTTAAAGAAAAGGTTGGGTTTTATGAAAAGGACTTAATGTTTACACCAAAGCTTTTGTTTGACCGTGAAAAAGAAGATGAAGAAAAGGTCGTAAAACATGCAACTGCTATGAAGATTCTTGAGGTTTTAAAGACTGACGCCACAATGGAAAAGACAGAACAAGCAGAAAAAGCCCCAGAACCACAAGCAGAACAAACACAGCCATCACCACAAGCAGAACAAACACAGAAAACAGAATAAGCACGACCCACAAAACTCACATTGCCAATGTGAATTTTGTGGGTTTTTATGTTATATCTTTTAATATTTTTTGAGATTTGTGAAATTTAGGGTTGAAATAATTTGTGAAAGTGTGGTATAATAATTAATTAAGATTAGAGATTTAAGTCTAAAGTATGGGGTGATGAAACATGGACTTTGAAGTAGTTTCTAAATATTCACCAAATGGTGACCAGCCAAAGGCAATTAAAGAATTGTCAGATGGAGTGATTTCGGGTGATAAGTTTCAGACGCTTTTAGGCGTTACGGGAAGCGGAAAAACCTTTACCATGGCAAATGTAATAGCGAAAGTTAATAAGCCAACGCTGGTTTTGGTTCATAACAAAACCCTTGCCGCTCAACTTTGCAGTGAATTTAAAGATATTTTTCCAAATAATGCAGTGGAATATTTTGTGAGTTATTATGATTATTATCAGCCAGAGGCGTACATTCCGCATTCTGATACGTATATCGAAAAGGACGCACAGACGAATGATGAGATTGACAAACTTCGGCATAGTGCAACGGCGGCTTTATTTGAACGAAAAGATGTTATTATTGTTGCAAGTGTATCATGCATATACGGTTTGGGTGACCCGATTGACTATAATAATCTTGTGATTTCTCTTCGCCCCGGAATGACAAAAGATAGAGATGAACTCGTTAAAAAATTAATAGAAATCCAATATGAAAGAAACGATATCAACTTTGTCCGTAATAAATTTAGAGTTCGTGGTGACGTTTTGGATGTATTTCCATCCGACGCATATAATACCGCTATACGAATTGAATTCTTTGGTGATGAGATTGAAAATATCTATGAAATCAACGTTATCACAGGCGAAATTGAGGCAGAACGCAATCATATAGCGATTTATCCTGCCTCCCACTATGTAACCACTGATGAAAAACGTGAAAAAGCTATAGTTGCCATTGAGGCGGAGCTTGAACAACATGTGGCAAATTTAAAAGCGGATAATAAGCTTATTGAGGCTCAACGTATTGAGCAAAGAACCAAATATGATATTGAAATGATGCGTGAAACTGGGTTTTGTAGTGGTATTGAAAATTATTCACGGCACATAAGCGGTCGAGAACCTGGGAGTTCGCCTTTTACTTTAATTGACTATTTGCCAAAAGATTTTTTGCTGTTCGTTGATGAGGCACATGTTACCCTTCCGCAAGTTAGAGCAATGTATGCAGGCGACCGTGCGAGGAAGGAAAATTTGGTTAAGTATGGATTTAGATTGCCATCGGCTTTCGATAATAGACCTCTTAATTTTGACGAATTTTGGGGAAAGCTAAATCAGGCGATATTTGTAAGTGCAACGCCTGCACCGTTTGAACGTGACGTATCGACGAGGATTGTCGAACAGGTTATAAGACCGACGGGGCTTTTAGACCCTGAGGTTGAAGTTCGACCGATAACAGGACAAGTAGATGACCTTTACGGCGAAATTATGAAACGGGTAGAAGTAGGTCAAAGAACGCTTGTCACCACGCTTACAAAGAAGATGTCTGAACGATTAACTGAATATTTTGACGATATGGGTATAAAAGTCAGATATCTGCATTCGGATATTCAGACGATAGAAAGAATGGAGATTATTCGAGACTTGCGACTTGGGGTTTTTGACGTTTTGGTTGGAATAAACCTTTTGCGTGAAGGTCTTGATATTCCTGAAGTTACGCTTGTGGCAATCCTTGACGCTGACAAAGAAGGGTTTTTAAGAAGTGAAACTTCGCTTGTACAAACAATAGGTCGTGCGGCTAGAAATTCAGAAGGAAAGGTTATCATGTATGCGGATAAAATTACACGCTCTATGAACCTTGCCATTACCGAAACTAATCGCCGCCGTAAGATTCAAGCAGAATATAACACCATGCATGGCATAACGCCAACTACAATTGTTAAAAATGTCCAAGAAGTTATTGAGGCAACAAAGAGTTTAAGTGGAGCTAAAAAACTTTCGAC
>JAVXFE010000195.1:0-3836 GCA_036658075.1 Oscillospiraceae bacterium | reverse complement strand
AGTATTTTATAGTAAACAGGGAAAAACTCTTTATGATGTTTTATGCGACTTGCACGATGAATTTGGATATCATTTAGAAGAAACCGTTTCGATTACCCTAAAAGGTAAAGACGGTGCTGAAAAAATGCAGGAACTTATGGCTGAATTTAGAAGTGCAAACCCGAAAAGTATTGGCGAATATAAAATCACAACTATAAATGATTATAAAACCCAAAAAAGCCTAACGGACGGCGTTATTACCGATATTGCATTTCCAACGTCAGATGTGCTTCAGTTTATTTTCGAAAATGGTTCAAGGTTTGCTATACGTCCTTCCGGAACAGAACCTAAAATAAAGCTTTATTATATGATATGCACAAAAGATGGAGCGGCGGCAAAAAAGATGAAAAAGAGTATAGAAAATTTTGTAGAAAACAGCATGAAATAATAAATAATAAACGCCCGACACTAAAAAAGTGTCGGGCGTAATTCTGAAGATTAAAAACCTGATATGACCGTGGAAATTCACGGTCATATTTTTAGTTGGTTTATTTAAGATATTTTTGCATTACTTTTTTTGCTATAGGTGCAGCGGTACTTCCGCCAGAACTTCCGTCCTGCTCTAAAACAACAGCAACGCAAATTTGTGGGTCGTTTGCAGGTGCAAATCCAACAAACCACGAATGGTCTTTGCCACTTTCGTTTTCTGCGGTGCCTGTCTTTCCGGCAACCTCCATACCTGGAATCTGAGCCGATTTTCCTGTTCCGTTTTTTACAACCCCAACCATAAGGTCTTTGACGTAACTTGCACAGGCGCTTCCTGTGGCGTTATATAAAACGGCGGGTTTTGTTTTTGAGACGGTCGAGCCGGATTCGGTTTTCACACAGTCTACAATATACGGCTGCATAATTTTTCCGTCATTTGCGATTGCACTACCCATCATTGCAACGTTAAGTGGCGTCATTAAAAGCTTTCCTTGTCCAATAGACATGAGTGCCGAGTCTAAATTATCCATGGATTTGTACTGGTTTTCGCTTTTAGAAACGGGTATATCAAAGTTCATGGATTTGTTTATTCCAAACTTTTCACTTTCGGCACGTACAACATCCGGACCCATTTCGTATCCGAGCTTACAAAATGCATAGTTGCTGGAAACTTCAAAAGCCCGTTTTAGATTAATTTTACCGTGAGCGGTTTTATCATAGTTATCGACGGTTAGATTTCCCTCTTTAAATTTTCCTTTATCATCAAAAATTTCATCAATCTTCCCATTGTTGTACGCCGCCGCCGCAGTGACAATTTTATATGTTGACCCCGGAGGGTATAAGCCTTGGGTTGCACGTGCTAAGAATGGTGAATCCTCACGTTCTACAAGCGAGTTCCATGAGGCTTCAAGGTTTGCAGTGGTCGGGTCAAAATCAGGAAGGCTAACACTTGCGAGAACTCTTCCGGTAGACGGCTCCATTGCCACAACAGCCCCTTTATAACCTTTTAACTGGTCATAGGCAAACTGCTGTAGGTCGTTATCTATGGAAAGGTTCAGGTTATGACCGCTTCGAATTTCATTAAAGCTAATGCTCATGTCGCCTTTTCCTAAAAGTTCAGCATCATATGTCATTTCAAGCTGACTTTTTCCATACACTTTTGAATAATATCCGATGACGTGGCTATAGAGATTGTTTTTCATATATCGACGTGTACGCTTGTCGCCGTCAATGACGGTTTCTGCTAAAAGCTCTCCGTCATAATCGAAAATACTTCCACGCTTTACAAACTTTTCATCTTCCCATTGCCGTTTATTATAGGAGTTAGTGGCGACATCTTCTGCCTTAAACATATTAAAATAAAGTAGGTATGTCACAAGGGATAAAAACAGAAGTGACACGACAATTAAAACACGAATTATCTTTTTGTTTGTATTCATAAAATGTCACCTCCACGCCGTTCTTGCTTGGCTGAGATAGCTTGGATTATCCCAAGTGAGGCGAAGTTTACTACAATCGACGTACCTCCATAACTGACAAAAGGCAGAGTGATTCCGGTAAGCGGAATCAATTTTATTACGCCGCCAACAATTATAAATGTTTGAAGTGCAAACATAACCGTAAGACCAAGACACACCGCCTTGTCGAATTCATCTGTTGCCATAATTGAAATTTTAAAGCATCGATACGCAATTAAAAAGAAAAGGATTATTACTGCCGCACCGCCAAAAACGCCCATTTCTTCACAGATAGCGGCAAATATAAAGTCTGAATGCACCTCCGGAATATAAGTAGGCGACCCGTTTCCGAGCCCTCGTCCAAAGTAACCGCCAGAGGCGATTGCGAAAAGAGATTGGGTAATCTGATAGCCTTTATTTGCGATATCTGACCATGGGTCAAGCCATGTGCTAACTCTAACTTGAATATGGTATAAAAACTTATAACCCAAAATGGCAACTACCGAGGCGACACCAATGTTCATAATTAAAAATTTATAGTCCTTTTCATACACATAAATCATGAAAATATAAACCGAAAACAAGACCAAAATTGTTCCCCAGTCACGTTGTAATACCAAAAAGCCAATAAAAGCGTAAGTGACCAAAAGACTTGTCCATTTTGGGGTAATTTTTAAAAAAGGCTTATCCCATGATTTTGAACAATAACACGCTAAAAATAATACATACATAATCTTTGTTATCTCTGATGGTTGAAACGTCACTCCGGCGAGCGAAACCCAGTTTCGAGAGCCGTTTATGGTGTTTCCGAAAACAAGAGTAAGCACGAAAAGTCCGCCACCTATTAATGCGTATAAGAGCCAAAGTTTATTCCAAATTTTAACGTTATAATAAATTGCATATGCGGTAAAAAAAGCAGCACCACCACATAAAACCCATATAATTTGCTTTACGCCATAGTCTGTATTAATCCGACATAACAAAAGCACGCCAATGGTAATAAGCATACACGCCATAAGCAGGATAAACTTATCGCCCATTTTACACAATACCAAAACGGTGTACATTATAACGAAAAGTCCAAGTAAACACGCTCCAACATACAAAACATTTACGTTATAATCGTTCGCCATATAAAGAAGCCCAAAACCAAATAAGTTCATTAAGATTAAAAGATAGGCTGGGCGTTTATAATTCGTTTTCTCTAATTTGTTTTTTCTAAACTTTCTCATTTTTCCCATAGTATAATCATTGCCTTTCGGTGTCCAAAAGTTACTTTGATAAAAAATCTGATAAGTTATAATTCGAACACAAAGTTAAGACCGCCAATGGATATTACATCTTCAGGGTCGAGAAGGACAACTTTTCGAATCCGCTGTTCGTTGACATACGTTCCGTTTCGACTTCCTAAATCTTCAAGGTACCATTCGTCATTTTCGAACCAAATACGCAAATGTTCACTTGATATAAACTGTTCATTTATTACGATGTCGCATTTTTTATTTCTGCCGATAACCGCTTCGTTATAGATATTATAACGTTTTTGAATTTTCCCGGAAAGTGAAACCTTTGATTTTATTGGTCTTAGGCTTGCAGTTTCAGCGGTGTTTATGTTATCATTTGCAAAGCGGTTCATTTTCTTTATATCCATATATATAAGCCGCATAACCGAAAATATAAACAGATAGATTATTACGGTGAATACATAGCTGAGTATTGTAGAAATAAAGCTATAGGCTGTCATATTGTCACCCCTTTTACCTCAAGAAATATATACATCATTATAACGCATTATATCCCATTAGTAAAGGAAAATTTCACAAACACAAGCGTTTTTTATAAATATGTTGACCTTTATTGGTGTTTTTATAATAATATATGGAATATTTTATAATTAATAAAGGACAAATAGCT
>JAVXFE010000194.1:0-3883 GCA_036658075.1 Oscillospiraceae bacterium | reverse complement strand
ATTTTTAGACAAGGCTGTCAAGGGTTGCGGAAATATCGCACAATCATAGTACATTTTTGTATCAAAAAATTTGCCAACGTTTACTTGACACTAACCTTAAAATAAGTGGACATTGACGATTTCAAAAATTTGTGTTATACTGTTATATATAGTAAATGGTGAAATTTGATGGGTTATATTAATTGACAAGCATAAATGTCATAATACATAACGGGGTAAATACTATGTTGAAAAATAATAAAAATACGTTACTGGTTTTTTTGAAGTTAATAATGCCTTTTTTTATAATAGTGTTTATTTCTATATTCGTGGGATATTATGTTAATAATTACACGGTGAATAGATATCGAACCAATGTCCTAAACTCATATTCTACTGTATTTAAAAATAATGTTGCAACAGTAGATAGTAAATTAGAAAAGATGGAAGATACTATAGATAGTATTGCCTTAAATAACGATGTAGAGGATTTTTTTAACAAAACAGAGGTTAGCTTTAGCGAACTTGTTAAAATAAAAGATATCTTAAATTCTTATAACTTTGATAAAGAGATTGTAAGAAATATTTATGTTTATAATTCTAAAACGGATGCAATAATCGACATAAATCGAGCATATACAAGTAAAAAGCAATTTTACGATAGCGAGTTTTTAAACACATCAACGTCATATGAAGAGTGGTCAAATGATATTAATAGTACAGAATGGGTAAGAAAATATTTTGGAACAATGTCATTAAAAGATGAAAATGTAGGAAATACGAAAAAGAAAATTCAATACGTGCGTTCAATCCCTTTAAAACGTTCCAGTGTGGCAAAGGGAAAAATTTACGTTGTTTTAAATGATGATATTTTGTATAAAACAAAATCCGAACTTGATAATTTAACATCCGGAGAAACATATATTTTAGATGATTCTAAAAATATATTATTCGGTTCAAACTCTACATATTATGATTATATAATAAATGAAACAGCGTTATTTAATGAAGAGTTTGAAAATAAAGAAATAGTTATAAATAATGAGAAAATGTATGTTTCGAATATTGAAAATTCAAGGGGTGGGTTTGAATATATAAATATTGTCCCTAAAAAAAGCGTGGTAGAATCCGCAAAGTGGCTAAATCTTTTAGTTCTTGCTGTATATTTTTTAACGTTTTTATTGTGTATGGGGTATAGTATTTATTTAACATATGAAAAAACACATGAGATTAGTGCAATAATGAACGCCATAGGAAAATATGGCGTTAAACTTCAAGGAAAGCTTAAAATTAGTGATATCCATCAAACGGAGTATTCCTATATAAAAGATGGGATTGATGAACTTATTTCCCATAACGACAGCATAAGCGATAAGCTTGCACTTCAAAATGAACAGCTAAAAACAAATGTTTTTACCAAGCTTATTAACGGAAATTATGAAAGTGAAGAAGAAGTGAAAAAAGCTTTTGAAAATGTTGGTATGCTGGCGAGGGATAGCAAGTATGTGTGCATTGCTATTCTTTTAGGACACGAATATAGAATGAAAATCGGAGATATGACGGCAAAAGAGTTTGTTATAGATGTATGTAATACAATTATAATGGATTATAATTATGTATATGATATAAGTGCAAAAAGCTTAGCTATAATAATTTCTATGGATGGTTCAAATGAGGAGATAACAAGGCGTATCGAAAGTTATATCGCTCAGGCGGAAGTAGAGATTACATATGGATATGATATAGAAATTACGTTTGGAATAAGTAACATTTTTGAAAAGAGAATTGACTTAGATAAGGCGTTTAAGAATGCAAAAAGTGTGCTTGACTATAATAAATTAGATTATAACAAAAAGATATTATGGTATGATACACTTAAAAATAACGCCGACCAATATTATTATCCATTAAAGCTTGAAAATAAGCTATATAACTATACACTTATTGGAAATAAAAACGAGGTACAAAACACGCTTGATGATATATATATTGAAAATTTTGTAAACAGGAAACTTTCGATAGATACGATAAATCAACTAATAAACGAAATATATGGAACAATTTTCAAAATTCAAGATAGTATTTTTACAGGTGATAATAAAATAAATGTTTCGGAAAACTTTTCGAGAGATGAATCAATCGTAAAAATATTTGAAAAAACAAATATTTTACTTCATGAATATTGTGATATAGTTTTAGAATCAAATTCTTCAAAAAATAATAGTACATTAAATCAGATAATATTATATATAGATGAAAATTATAAAGACCCACAACTTTCACTTTCGTTTGTCGCCGAAAAGTTTGGAATTAACGAAAAATATTTATCCGGAATATTTAAAAAGCATACTAATGAAAATTTTTCTATTTATATCGAAAGACTTAGAATAGAGAAAGCCAAACAGCTCATTTCGAATTCTAAATACCAAATATCGGATATCTCAAGCATGGTTGGATATGTAAGTGATGTTACATTTAGGAGGGCTTTTAAGAGGGTTACGGGACTCGCTCCATCGGCATATGCGAAACAGTTAAAAGAATAAAAACCTAACACAAGTCTACTTTTATCTATCATATTAGTTTTTGATAGATAAAAGTAGACTTGTGATTTTTTTGCGTAAAAACGCTGGTTTTACGCAAAAATGTGCTAAACGACCCACTAAACTGACTATTTGTTCGTTGAAAATTTATAAATCTATTGTATAATGTATTCATGAAAATATTTTAAATAGGGGGGGGGAAAAGTGAAAAGGAAAAGCATATTCATAATTTTATTAATTATAAGTTTTGCGTGTTCTTCTTGTGGACATAAGTCTAAGATTGCGGAAGATGATTCTATGCGGCTTACAAAAAATACCGAAAAATTGTCTGTGTTTACAAGCGAGTCTCCATATGTTGAAAATTTAGACACAAACGAATTTACAAAATGGTATCAAGAAAAAACTAACATAGAGATTGAATGGCAAATTTCTAAAGGAAACCTTGAAAAAGAAAAAGAACTCCTTTTTTCAAATGGAAATTATCCTGATGTGATATTTAATGCGGATATTACACGTGCCGATCAACTTCTTTATGGAGAACAAGGGATACTTTTAGACCTTGCAGAATTGATTGACAAAAACACGATATATCTTAAAGAGATTTTTAAAAATCGTCCAGATATTAAAAATGATATTACTGCTCCGGACGGTAAAATTTACGGTCTTCCGCAAATTAATGAGGTATATCATACACAATATCCAGCAAAAATGTGGGTTTATAAACCGTGGCTTGATACACTCGGATTAAAAGAACCACAGACGACAGAAGAGTTTTATCAGATGTTAAAAGCCTTTAAAGAAAAGGACCCGAATTGTAATGGGCTTGCTGACGAAATACCTTTTGCATCTACAGGTTCGCTGGGGGAAAACGGATACGATGAGTTTTTACTTAACTCTTTTGTATATACAAGAAGTAATCGCCTAAGAATGCTCAATGGAAAAGTTGATTTTATAGGTGATGATGAAGAATACAGAGAAGGGCTTAGATACTTAAATAGACTATTTAAAGAAGGGCTATTATACAATAATAGTTTGCTTGATGATAGAAAAGCTCTTACGAAAATTGGCGAGAATCCTGAACCGATTTTGGGAAGTGCAACAGCACTTTGGTATGGAATGTTTACAGAGGTTGGAAACGATAGCAAGAGGCATTCTGATTACATAGCGATTTCACCATTAATTGGTCCAAAGGGTGTTCGACAAACCCCGAAATATAGTCACGAAGGATTAGGAAGTCAGTTTAGTATAACCAACAACTGTGAAAATCCCGAAGTTGCTATTAAATGGATTGATTGGTTTTATAGCATGGAAGGTACTTTGACTAGTCAATACGGTTTTAAAGATGACGGATGGCGTATGGCGAC
>JAVXFE010000193.1:0-3918 GCA_036658075.1 Oscillospiraceae bacterium | reverse complement strand
ATACTTAAAAGCTGCATGTGAACGTGGCGATTTAGGTGATATTTATTTTACAAAAGCACATGCTTTAAGACGTCGTGCAGTTCCGACATGGGGCGTATTCTTAAATGAAGAAGAACAAGGCGGAGGACCTCTTATCGATATCGGTACGCACGCACTTGACCTTGCACTTTGGTTTATGGATAATTATAAGCCGAAAAGTGTAAAAGGTGCGGTTTACAAAAAGCTTGGAGACCAAACCGAAACAGGAAACACATGGGGAGATTGGGATCCAAAAGAATATACAGTTGAGGATTCGGCGTTTGGGTTTATCACCATGGAAAATGGCGCTACGATAATTCTTGAAAGCAGTTGGGCTATAAACTTAATCGATACGATTGAGGCAAAGACAACTTTGGCAGGCACAAAAGCCGGTGCAGATATGAATGATGGTTTGCGTTTTAATAATGCTGATTTAGGCAGACTTTGCATTACAAAACCTGATCTTGAAGTTGGTGGCGTTGCATTCTTTGAGGGTGAAAAAATGACAGATGCTGATTATGAAGCTCGTCAATGGATTGATGCTGTTAAAAACGACACAGAACCATTGGTAAAGCCAGAACAAGCAATCGTGGTAACTCAAATCCTTGAAGCTATTTACGAAAGTGCAAAAACCGGAAAGACAATTGAATTCTAATTGAATTTGGAGGGAAAAATTATGAAATTAGGCGTATTTACACCTGTTGTAGCACATTTATCACTTGAAGAGGCAGTAAAATACCTTAGCGGGCTTGGCGTTCAAGCATTAGAAATTGGAGCAGGGGGATATCCAGGAGATGCACATATAAATCCTGCTGACTATATTGGAAACCCAGCTAAAGCAAAGGAAACTTTGGAATTACTCAAGAAATATAACATGGAACTTGTAGCTATCAGTTGCCATGGAAATCCATTACATCCACAAAAAGAAATTGCAAACAAGTTTGACAGTGAATTTAAGAATTCGATTTTGGTTGCTGAGATGTTAGGAGTAGACACCGTTGTTGGATTTGCGGGTTGCCCAGGGGATAGCGAAAATTCGAAATTCCCTAATTGGGTTACATGCCCATGGCCAGAAGATTTTACCACTATATTGGATTGGCAATGGAACGAGGTTGTTATTCCATATTGGAAAAACATGGCTGAATATGCGAAGCAACATGGAATAAAGAAGATTGCTTTTGAAATGCATCCTGGATTTGTCGTATATAATCCTGAAACATTGTTAAAATTAAGAAATGCTGTTGGCGATATTATTGGTGCAAATTTTGACCCAAGTCATTTGATTTGGCAAGGAATTAACCCTGTACAGGCGATTAAAGAATTAAAAGGTGCAATTCATCATTTTCACGCAAAAGATACTAAAATCGATGATGTAAATTGTGCAATAAATGGCGTACTTGATACGAAATCTTATGGAGATATTCCTAATCGTTCATGGGTGTTTAGAACCGTTGGATATGGACATGGAAAAGAATATTGGAATGATATAATAAGCACTTTAAAAAGTGTTGGATATGATGGAATAATCAGCATTGAACATGAAGATGGACTTATGACAGCCGAAGAAGGGCTAGAAAAAGCGGTTGAGTTTTTAAAGGGTGTTTTAATTTATGAAACCGCAACAGGAATGTGGTGGGCGTAATGGCAACAATACACAAAGTGGGAATAATAGGGTATGGCGGAATGGCGAGTCATCATTTTGAAACCCTTAAAGGATTTGAAAGAGTTAAAATAAAAGGCGTATTTGATGTTAATCCAGAGCGTGGTAAAGTAGCAGAAGAGCAAGGTCTTGTTTCGTATCCATCAAAGGAAGCAATTTTGTCAGATGAAGAACTTGATATGATTTTAATTGCAACCACGAATGAAGTTCACAAGGAGCTTATCATTGAGGCTATGAAATGCGGAAAAAACGTAATTTGTGAAAAGCCTGTTACGATGACATCAAAAGAGCTTGAAGAAGCAATTCAAGCGGCGAAAAAGTATAAAAAAGTTTTCACTATTGACCAAAATCGTCGAACTAACAAAGATTTTGTTCTTATGCGTCGATGCGTTGAAGAGGGGCTTATTGGAAATCCATACGTGATTGAATCAAGAGTTGAAGGCTCACGGGGGATGCCAACAGGATGGAGAACTATAAAAGAATTAGGTGGCGGAATGATGCTCGATTGGGGCGTTCATTTGATTGACCAATTAATGTATATGTTTGACGAAAAAGTCGTTGAAGTTTTTTGTAAAATGTATAATATCGAGTATAGCGAAGTTGAGGATAATTTTAGATTAACATTTACTTTTGAAAGTGGACTTACATGTCATATTGAAGTTTCTACTAATAATTATATCACTCATCCACGTTGGTATGTTTTAGGCAAAACAGGAACTCTTCAAATCGATGATTGGGATTGTGACGGGAAGATTGTGCGATGCATTGATAAAGAAGATAAGTGGGAAGAAGAGATTGTTTATACAAAAGCAGGACCTACAAAAACTATGGCACCTAGAAATGAAAAATCAACAGAAACAATTGAAATTTCAGAACCTATGGATGTAGTTGATAATTTAACTGTTGTGTATGGCGGTTTTGCGGATGCTGTTGAAGGAATAGCCCCACTTACAATTACTCCGGAGCAGGCTTTGAGAGTAATGAAGGTTATGGAAGCGGCATTTGAATCTGCCCAAAAAGGGATTACTTTAAAGACGAATATTTAGATAAAAGCCGCCGCTTATAATAGTGGCGGCTTTTATTAAATAAAGCAAAAAATACCTTGCAAACGATTACATAGGTGTGCTATAATATCATATATTAATGTAAAAATATTATAGAATTGTTTAAATCGGAGGACTTTTTATGGTAACTACGCAAATGCTTGAAAAGATTTTACTTAAACTTCAAAATATCAAAAACGATTATGAATTATTAATTTTTAAGCCTATAAAAGAGCTTAATGTTAAATATACCGAAACACGAGAAAAACTAAACTCGCCACCGACAAATGTTCAATATAAAGATGCTACACATGGAATGAATTGGGGCGGAGAAGGTGTATATGCGTGGTATAACTGTGCAGTGGAAATTACCAAAGAATTAAGTGAAAAAAAGCTTTTTATATCTGCCGATACCGGTGCTTATGAAAGTTTTATATTTGCCAATGGTATTCCAAAAGGACTGCATGCTAACAAAATTACCTATAATACCCATGGGAATCATAACACACTTTATATATGTGAAAATGCAAAAATCGGAGACACGATTACGTTTGATATTGAATCGTATGCAGGTCATTATTGTATAGGTAATATGCCTTTTGAGAAAATAGAAAGAAACGGAAACATTTGTACATATGATGGTATACGCATTTTTGAACGCCGTGATGATATTATGCGTTTTGTGTTCGATTTAGATGCTTTGTTAGAACTTGCTAATAATGTTCCAAAAGATGGATTTAAACGTGCCGCATTGTTAAATAACCTTCATGAGGTTTTTAATGTTATTGAACAATTCCCTGATGATTGCGTTAACGAAGATAAAATGCGGGCAAAACTGGCAAAAGCAATTAAAATTATGTCGGAGCAATTATTACTTAAAAACAGCGAAACTGTGGCAGAAGTTGGGCTTATTGGACATTCGCATATGGATACGGCGTGGTTATGGACTATTGGTGAAACCGTCAAAAAATGTGCAAGAACCTTTTCTAATGCAATAAATTTAATGGAACAATATCCGGAGTTTAAGTTTATTCAGAGTTCAGCATATCATTTAGAAATGATGAGGCGAAATTATCCAAAACTTTTCGACATGATAAAGGAAAAAGTTAAACTTGGTAGCTATGAACCAAATGGCGGAGTTTGGGTGGAATGCGATTGTAACATTTCAAGTGGCGAAAGTATGATTAGGCAATTCTT
>JAVXFE010000192.1:0-3941 GCA_036658075.1 Oscillospiraceae bacterium | reverse complement strand
ATGGAACTGGATATAAAGATGAAAAAAGTTTAAAGATTATTATTGATAAGTTGATTGACTTAGATTTAATAGAACGAATTGAAAATAAAGATGGATATAAAACTATATATACATATGATGGAGGAAAATACCAATGGAAAAGAAATATGTTTACCTGTTTAGCGAAGGCGACGCAACTATGAAAAATCTTCTTGGCGGCAAAGGTGCAAACCTAGCTGAGATGACAAGACTCGGATTCCCTGTACCACAGGGCTTTACGGTTTCTACTGAAGCTTGTACAAAGTATTATGACGATGGACAAATCATCAATGATGAAATCCAAGCTCAAATTTATGCTGCACTTGCTAAAACCGAAGAAATAGCTGGAAAGAACTTTGGCGATGTTCAAAATCCTTTCTTAGTATCAGTACGTTCAGGCGCACGTGCATCAATGCCTGGAATGATGGATACTATTTTAAATCTTGGCTTAAATGATGAAGTTGTTGTTGGTCTTGCTAACAAAACAGGTAACGAAAGATTTGCATATGATAGTTATAGAAGATTCATTCAAATGTTTTCTGACGTTGTTATGGAGCTTTCAAAGAAGAAATTTGAAGAAATCATCGATGCTATGAAAAATGAACGTGGTATTAAACTCGATACCGAATTCACTATCGATGACTTAAAAGAAATGGTTGTTAAGTTTAAAGCTTTCTATAAAAAAGAAAAAGGCGTTGATTTCCCTCAAGATCCTAAAGAGCAAATGCTTGAGTCTATAAAAGCTGTATTCCGTTCATGGGATAACCCTCGTGCTAACGTTTATAGAAGAATGAACGAAATCCCTTATGATTGGGGTACCGCTGTTAATGTACAGGCTATGGTATTCGGAAACATGGGTGAAACTTCTGGTACAGGTGTTGCATTTACACGTGACCCATCTACTGGTGAAAACGTACTTTATGGTGAATATCTCATTAACGCTCAAGGTGAAGATGTTGTTGCCGGCGTTAGAACTCCACAACATATAAGCAAGCTTGAACAAGATATGCCTGCTGTATTTAAAGAGTTTAAAGAAATCGCTGAAAAACTTGAAAAGCACTATAGAGACATGCAAGATATGGAGTATACTATTGAAGATGGTACACTTTATATGCTTCAAACCAGAAACGGAAAGAGAACGGCTGCTGCCGCTATCAAAGTTGCCGTTGATTTAGTTGAAGAAGGCATGATTACAAAAGAAGAAGCTATTTTACAAGTTGATCCAAAGCAACTTGACGCACTACTTCATCCTACATTCGTTGCCTCTGCTTTAAAGAGTGCTGATGTTCTTACAAAGGGTCTAGCTGCATCTCCTGGTGCTGCATGTGGTCAAGTTTACTTTACCGCTGACGACTGTGTTGAAGCTGTTAACGACCGTGGCGAGACCGTTGTTCTTGTTAGACTTGAAACTTCGCCTGAGGATATTGAAGGTATGGATGCCGCTCAAGGCGTTTTGACCGCTCGTGGTGGTATGACATCTCACGCTGCTGTTGTTGCACGTGGTATGGGTACTTGCTGTGTTGCAGGTTGTGGCGACATAAAAGTTGATTACGATAACGGTTGCTTTATGGTTGGTTCTACAAAAATTAACAAAGGCGACTTTATCTCTATTGATGGTAGCACCGGTAATGTTTATATTGGCAAAATTGATACAGAATCTGCTAAACTTACAGGCGATTTTGAAAAGTTCATGAGTTGGGCTGACGAAATCAGAACCTTAAAAGTTAGAACAAACGCTGATACTCCTAAAGACGCTAAACAAGCACGTGAGTTTGGTGCTGAAGGTATTGGTCTTTGCCGTACAGAGCATATGTTCTTTGCTGAAGAGAGAATCGCTGCTATTCGTGAAATGATTGTATCTAAGACTGTTGAACAACGTCGTGCAGCTCTTGACAAACTTCTTCCAATGCAAAGAGGCGACTTTGAAGGTATTTTCCGTGCTATGGATGGGCTTGGAGTTACTATTCGTTTACTTGACCCACCACTACATGAATTCGTACCTCATAAAGATGAAGAAATCAAGGCTCTTGCTACAGAAATGGGACTTGACTTTAATGAATTAAAGGCTACTGTTGCTGATTTGGCTGAATTTAACCCAATGATGGGACACAGAGGTTGCCGTCTTGCTGTTACATATCCTGAAATTGCAGAAATGCAATCTCGTGCAATCATGGAAGCCGCTGTGGCTTGTAACAAAGATGGAATGAACGTTGTTCCTGAAATCATGATTCCACTTGTTGGTGAAGTTAAGGAATTGGCTTTCGTTAAGAAACATGTTGTAGAGGCAGCTGAAGCTGTTTTAGCTGAAAATAACATGAAATTTGATTACAAAGTTGGTACTATGATTGAAATTCCAAGAGCTGCTTTGACTGCTGATGAAGTTGCAAAAGAAGCTGAATTCTTCTCATTTGGTACAAACGACTTGACACAGATGACATTTGGATTCTCTCGTGATGATGCGGGTAAATTCCTTGATGCATACTATGACATGAAGATTTTTGAATCTGACCCATTTGCAAAACTCGACCAAATCGGTGTTGGTAAGTTGGTTAAGATTGCCGTTGAACTTGGTAGAAAAACTCGTCCTGACATTAAGCTTGGCATTTGTGGCGAGCATGGCGGTGACCCATCTACAATTGAGTTCTGTAACAGTGTTGGACTTGACTATGTTTCATGTTCTCCATATCGTGTTCCAATCGCACGTTTGGCTGCAGCTCAAGCTACTGTTAAACAAAGATAATAATTAGAAATTAAAATAAAACCCGTCCACCAAAAATAGTGGATGGGTTTTATTTATTTTTTTATCATTAATTTATGTATCAATTTATGTATCTAATTCGACTTTTTTTATCTTAAACACCATTTTTAAAATACCACTTATAAATTTTGGAGGTTTTATTACTACTATTTTCATACCTTTTCCCCTTTCTTTATTGCTAAAAATTTCGCTATTATCAAATTTATTTTTTACACCAAACATAAATACCCACGCCAATTAAGGCAATTCCCAAAAGTGCAATTAACAGATAGTACGGAATTATGTATGCTAAAAACAATCCGACCCCAAGTGCCACAAGAATATGTCCTATTGGTCGCATAGGCTTTTTGCATTTTCGCTTTTTACACCACATAAGCCATCTCCCCACTGAAGCCGCTTTTTCATAATAAAAAATCCACCTAATCTAATATATTCAGACAAGTGGATTTGGTGCATATATTTAATTTAAATTTCCGCCGACACTCTCAAAAGTTCGACTTATGCTTTCTTTAAGTTTTCGATTTTCCGAATTTGTCAACTCTTTATCATTTGAAATTATTTCCGCTACCGCCTCTTGTGTTTCTTTTAATATATCCATATCCGTGAAAAAGTTAGCAATCTTCATTTCCGGAAGTCCATGTTGACGAGTTCCAAAAAACTCACCAGGTCCACGAATTTCAAGGTCTTTTTCTGATATTTTAAAACCGTCATTGGTTTCACACATTACCTTCATTCGTTCTTGTGAAACGCCACTATGCTGGTTGTAAAACATAATACAATATGATTGTTCGCTCCCTCTTCCTACACGCCCACGGAGCTGATGAAGCTGTGACAATCCGAATCGTTCCGCATTTTCGATCATCATAACGGTGGCGTTTGGTACATCAACGCCGACTTCTACAACTGTCGTTGAAACCAGCAGATCAATGGACCCCTCTTTAAACGCCGCCATAATGCTGTCTTTTTCAGCGCCTTTTAACCGTCCGTGCAAAAGTCCCACTCGAAATTTTGAAAAATATTGTCGTTGAAGCGTCTTCTCATATTGCACTGCCGCCATCATATCCGATTCACTGTCTTCAATTAAGGGACACACAATATATCCCTGATATCCCTGTTCCAACTGCTTTTTAACAAACCCGAGCGCCCGCTCTCGCTTGTCAGAATG
>JAVXFE010000191.1:0-3963 GCA_036658075.1 Oscillospiraceae bacterium | reverse complement strand
ATATATTCTTTACCGTTTATTTTTACTTTCTTCTTTTTACCATAACTATTTATTTCTTGGATTGTACCATTCACAATTTTATCCGAGAACAATATTTCACAAACTTCATCATTTCTACTTTGTGCCACTAACAGAGCATCAAACTTTAATAATGATTTTATTTCCACATCTTTCTTAGCAGTATCTTTAATCGAAAACTCTCGAACATTTGTGTTTGACGCTTCTAACTCACCTGCATCTGGATATATAATCTGCTTTTCAAGATCGACGCTCTGGACAATCATATGCTCATAGCTTTTTACTATAACGACATCATATTCACCGGTTTTATTGTTTTTTATAAGTGTAATATTTCCCGTCTTAGGTAACATTGTCAAAGTAGATGGCACATCTTTGCACCCATTAAATATCAAATCAAAACTCGGTAATATTTTTATTTTTCTAATATTTTTGCCATCGGTATAGGATAATTCCCCCTGTGAGAAATCATTTATATCTTCAGCATTAATTTTTAATATGCTATTTTTGTCCTCTAACATCATAAAAAGTGAAGCATCTCCGCTATTGGTCTCCTTCCAATAATAATGAACATTATATCCGATTAATTTTTCGTCTTCACGTGTTACACCTTTAAGCACTCTATCACCAATCTTAATTTGACCTTCGCCTACATCTCCTCCGTTTGAAATATTAATACCATATATACCCGTCACTCTACCATATTCTTCAGATATATTGTACCTTTGGTAAAGGAATGTTTTCCCCTTCATGATTTTATAGCTTACATATTTCCCGACACCCGTCAACTCCATAACATCGCTTGATAGTGCCTTAAATATCATTTTTATGGCATTCCTTTTCGTCATTCCTTCTTCTATATCTGCCTCTTTTAAAATATCTTTATATATACTTAAATTATTATAACCTTTTTCGTTAGCATATATTGAGTACCCAAGAACGTCTACTAATTGTTCGCAAAATTCTTGAACAGTTGGCTCCTGTTTTAACATCTTATTATTTTCTAATCCCTTTAGATTTGTTATAATATTATTTAGCATAAATCCATCTATTGCTTCATTTAAATATTCTTCCTCAAACTCGTTTTTATCTATAATCTCCAGCTTTGTCAAAAGTGGGATTATCGTTTTATCTAGTGGTTCTTCCGCCGCATTTATAGCAATAGGCAAAAGATTTAGCATAAAAGTTATAAATAATATTAGAGAAACTGCCTTTTTTATCATTGTATAATCCCTCCATTTTTCTCTAAGAAATTATAGATAATCTTAGCCGCTTCCGCCCTTGTTGCATTCTCCTTTGGTGCAAATCGATTATCCCCTACGCCATTAATTATATTAGATTCACGCATCGCATTTATTGAATCTATTGCATAATCACTAATTTCATTTGCATCGACAAATTGTTCACCAGCGTCGCCTGAACTTATTTCTATATTTGCAATTTTTGCCGTCCTCATACACAATACCGCCATTTCCTCACGAGTAATCTCTAACCCAATTCCGAAATTATTTTCATCGATTCCTAAAGTAATTCCATGTTTGTATGCACTTGCAATATATCTATACGCCCAATTGTCTTTCGTAAGATCCTTAAAATCACATACAGCGGTAGCATCATCAAGGTTAAATGCCACTATGAGTAATTTTACAAATTCCTCTCGAGTTATTGTTTCGTTCGGTTCAAACATTTTATCATCTCTACCATTTATAATGCCATTTTCATATAAGTATATAATACTATCCTTTGCCCATAAAGCACTATTGATATCCATAAAGATTTCTTTATCTATTGGTGTGGGTATGGGTGTGGGTATAGGGTCAAATGACAAATTCCCACCGCCACCTGAACCGCCACCGGAACTTCCACCTGAGCCACTGTTATTTCCGGGAGTTGGTGGTGGATTTAGCTTATCTTCAAACATAGTCCTTAATTCTGATACGCTTCCAAATTCTTTTCCCGCAAGAGCTTTATCAATAGCTGTTGTGTTTTCAAGCGAATTATACTTATCTAAATCAAGTTTATAAATATCTTTCATGCGATTTAACAATGTTTTTATATTTAAATAGCTATCTATATTTTTTATTTGATACAATGCAGTTTTTTCATTAAAAACGTTTAAGATTTCCGCAAGGGGTTCTATGTTTTGGCTAGCTATTATTTTGTTTAGCTCGATTGGGTTTTTTATGCTTATATATTCTTCATATCCGCATAATGTTGAAAAGCCATCTTTAAGTTCTATCAATAATTCGAGAACCTCCGTCTGTGGCAATCCGTGTTTCAAAGAACAAAAAAATGCGGCATATTTGACGGTTTTTTGTAAATCGCTCACTTTTTTATATCCTGTATTCCGTTCTTTTAAAACCAACGATGCAATTTCATCAATGTATGGAAGAAGTAATTTATCATTAAGTTCATAAAGCCCCAATATTTCTTTATTATTATTTAATGCATTTTTGATAAGACTTGCATCTGCACAGTTTATATCTAAAAGACTATTTTCTATTGTTTTATCATTATAGTAATCAAACATAATCGATAGGGGTTTACTACCGAACTCCCAGTTGCAAATCATCTCGTATTTTCCTGAATCGCCATTTATTTTTGCTTTTATCGAAAATGTCCCATCTGAATTTGTAACAGTTTGTGTAGAAAACTGAGATTTTTCATTTTTAATTTGGATTGATACAAAGACATTTCCTTTAGATATTGGAATTTTACCATGGACAGATATGATTTCTGTATCTCTATCCATGCTTACCGTGGCATCAATTTCAGTTTGCTTCTTATCAGTTTGCTTATTAGTTGATTGTGCAAAAATAGTTGTATTAAACATACATATACACAGAACAAAAATCATTACATAACTTATTAAATATTTGATTGATTTCATCCTTTCTACATCCTCCTTTAATTTCTATACCCGTATTATATCAGCTATTTTCCTCATAAGTCAATTGACGTTTGCGGCTAAGTATACAATAGCCACAAAAATCAATAAGCTGTTAAGGCTTTATTGATTTTTATGGCTACAATTGTTATATAAAAAAACAAAGCAATAACAGCGTAAACCGTCATTGCTCCGTTTTCTATTAAGAATGATGTTTTTTAGAGAATTCACCCGGCGAAATAAATTCGTAACGTTTAAACATACGAATGAATGTAGCCGTATTATTACAACCAACAAGTTCTGCGAGTTCATTAATTTTAACATTCTTATTTTTAATTAAAATTTCTTTTGCACATTCTACACGATAACGATTTAAATAATCACGAAAATTAATATCTTTCTCTGCTTTAAACAGTTTGCTTAAATATCCCGGAGATAGTTCTAAATATTCCGATACATCCGTAAGTGAAATATCCTCTCCATAATGTGATTCGATATATTCAACGGTTTTATCAACTACTGATGTTATCCCATTTGTTACCGGTTCCGTACACATTAAAATTTGTTTAAACATATCTTTAATTTTTACTTCAAGCTCCTGATTTGATTTGCACATATTAAGTTCGAGATATAGGACACTGCCGTCGCCAAAGACTTCTTCTGCTGTTTTGTTTAAATTCTGTAATATCCTTTTTGCAGTTGCCACAATAGCAAACCTAAATTCCAATATACCCGTCTGAGTAAGCGGTTGTTCATATAAATTCCGTTTTAACAACTTTTCGAGCATTAACATCGCCTTATCACCATCACCGCTAACAATCTGGCTAATGAGATTGCTTTCTACGCTAAGTGGATAATAATAATTAACATTTTTAAGGCTCTCTAAATCCTTTGACGTAATAACATATTGTTTATTAAACGACATTTTACATTCTATTAAATTAAGTGCATCAACATAAGATGCATCACTGTCAAACAAAGATTCAACTCTTTTTCCAATAAATGCCGTCATGTCAATCCCAAAACTTTTATCTATGTCCATTACAATATCGGCTATA
>JAVXFE010000190.1:0-3992 GCA_036658075.1 Oscillospiraceae bacterium | reverse complement strand
TCGCTTGATAATGCATACATATGCACCGCCAAAGTTCGCCCGGACGACATTAAGTTTTCAGGCAACTCTGCCACTGTTCCGGCTGTATATATAAGCGCCGCCGTCTCGCCTACTATTCTTCCAATCGCAAGTATTACACCTGCTAATATTCCAGGAACCGCCGACGGTAATACGATTCTAAATACGGTTCTAAGCCTTCCGGCACCTAGTCCAAAACTAGCCTCACGATAAGTGTCCGCAACTGATTTAAGAGCTTCTTCAGTTGTTCTCATTATAAGAGGTAATATCATTATTGCAAGGGTCAGTGCTCCCGCTATTATTGAATATCCAAACCCTAAATACGTTACGAAAAACAGCAAGCCGAATAATCCATAAACGATAGATGGAATCCCTGCTAAGGTTTCAGCTGTCATTCGTACAAACGACACTAACTTGTTTCCACGACCAGCATATTCAACGAGATATATCGCTGTGAAAATCCCAAGTGGCACTGATATCACCAAGGCACACAACGTCATCACAAGTGTGTTTACAATAGATGGAAGCATTGAAACGTTAGTTGAAGTGTATTGTAGAGCGAATAGACTTGGCGTAAGGTATGGAACCCCTTTCACCAAGATATAAGCTATTATAAAAATTAAGGCACCAAAAGTGATACACGCCGATATCATAACTATAGTCTTTAGAAATATCGAAAGAGGATTCTTATGGCTTTTTTTATGTTTATTAACTCTTATTGCACCCATCATTTCGCATTCCTCCTTAAAACGGAACAAACAATGTTTATAATCAATATAAACACGAATAAAACAACACCTGTCGCAATTAACGCTTCACGGTGCAAATCTGCCGCATATCCCATTTCGATTACAATATTCGCCGTTAAAGTCCTAATTCCTTTAAAAATTCCGTTCGGCATTCTCGCCTGGTTTCCAGCAACCATAATTACTGCCATAGTTTCACCGATAGCTCGTCCTATTCCAAGCACAACGGCGGTAAAAATTCCAGACTTTGCAGCAGGTAAAACCGCAAAAAACACGCTCTGTTCATGCGTTGCCCCTAAAGCCAATGCACCTTCATAATAGCTTGTCGGCACACTTCGGATTGCAGATTCGCTTACGCCGACAATTGTCGGAAGTATCATGATTCCAAGCAAAATTGAGGCGGTAAGCATACTGCTTCCGCTCCCACCACACAATATACGCATAGCCGGAACTATCACTACCAGTCCAAAAAAACCATATACTACAGATGGAATCCCTGCTAAAAGTTCAGTTGCCGGCTTCAAAAACTTATACAACCCTTTTGGGCAATACTTAGCCATGTAGACAGCTGTTAAGATTCCTATTGGAACACCGATTAAAATTGCTCCAAGAGTGACATACACGCTACCTAAAATCATTGGTAATATTCCATAAAGTGCTGGATTATCGCTAGGCGACCATTCTTTTCCTAAAAGGAAGTTAAATACTCCAATCTTGTTCATGGCAGGAAGACCGTTCATGAACAAGAATAGACATATCAAAAGTACCGCAAGTATTGAGGTCAATGCACAGAGCATGAACACCCATTTCATAATCTGTTCTTTATATTTAGCCATTTATTTCGCCCCATGTTGTGATATCACCCTTGAAAATTTTCTTGATATTTTCACTTGTAATCTCATTTAGTTCATTTGCAGGATTTACAATTATTACAATTCCGTCAAGTGCGATTGCGGTAGCCGTAAGGGCTTCCTTTTCGCTATCTTTTAAGTCACGGCTAGCCATACCTATATCACATGTGCCTTTTGCGGCACCTGTCATACCCGCTGACGAATCACTCATTTGAACTTCAACTGTCGCACCTGGATTAACTTTCATATATGCTTCTTTAAGTTTTTCCATTATTGGGCTTACTGATGATGAACCGGCTACTACTACTTTACCCTCTACTTTTGTTCCTTCATATTTTGGAGCGGCATCATTAACTGTTACATAATCTTTTCCAACAACTTCTTGTCCCTCAGCTGACATGATAAAGCTTATAAAATCCTTTGTAACCGCTGTCGGGTCAGATTTTGTTGCAATATTAAAAGGTCTCGAAACCTTGTATGTCTTGTTTTTAACATTTTCAGCCGTTGGAACAACTCCGTCAACCTTTAAAGCCTTTACAGAATCCGACATAGAACCTAACGATGCATATCCTATGGCATTTTTGTCGCCTGAAATATTAGTTAGCATTACATCGGTTTTGTTTGCAATAACCGCCTCTTTTGTTGTTAAATCCTTTTTTGCACCATCTGCTGATTTTTCTTCTATTTTCATGAGTTCTACAAAAGCTCCACGTGTTCCGCTACCATCTTCACGTGAAACAACTGTTATTTCTGCATTATTCTTTTTTGCACCTGTGTCGCCTTGAGTCGGATTTCCGCCACAACCTACCAATGTTGTTGTTAAAAGTACCGCTGTCATTAAACCTGCCATTAATTTCTTCATAATTATTCTCCTTTTTTTTAAGTATGAATTCATTATAAATCATAAATGTAAAATACAAAGATAGTCTATGTAAAATCTATGTAAAATATTCAGCGTGATAAAATAACACAAACACCAAAAAACGCCATGTATGAGAGTTCCCACACAGGCGTATTCGGTTTTAACTTATAGGTCTTTGTATGACGAAAAATATTCGTTCGCTTTTTTCTTTAGGCTCTTCAAAGCTTAAACCATCATAAACACCTTCAAGGACAAGCCCCGAATCTTTGATTATCTCTTCTAAATCAGCTATCGAATACGCATATTCTTCATGATATTCATCAAATCTAGTGTACATGTTGTCCTCATTTTTCGCAAACCAATTAAGGTCAAAACAACTCACCATATTTTCAGTATCAAAAAAGTTATTCCAGACACAATAAACGTCTTCCTCATCATAGACAAATGTGTTATTCCCTAAAACTTCTTTTAATTTATAACAACTGTTTATGTCAAAAATCATGATTCCGCCTGGATTTAAGTAATTTAAAACACGCATAAACATCTGCTTTATATCTGAAATATTCGATATATAATTTACGCCGTCTAATGCACAAACAATTGCATCTACCGTCCCATAAAGCTCAAAATCTGTCATATCTTGATTTAAAAACAGAATATCAAGGTTGTCGTTATTTGCCTTTTCTCTTGCTATATTAAGCATTTCTACAGATAAATCAACACCAATCATGTCATATCCAAGGCGTGCCATAGGAATGGTTATATTTCCTGTGCCACACGCCAAATCTAAGACTAATTTTGGCTTTAAGTCAGTCGTTTTAAAGATTTCTTCATAAAAAGATATAAACGATTCATAATTAACTTCTTGAAGCTTATCATAAATACTTGCAAAATTATTATACATGTTTAATAGTTACTCCATTTTTTCAAGATTGGCATATGCTGCCATTAAGTTTTTACTTGTGCCTTTAAACTGGATTTTAAGCAATGAATCGGCGCCCATTTCCTGTACATAAGTAATTTCACCAACGCCAAACTTTCGATGCTTAACCTTTTCACCAACGCTATAGCGAACAGTGGGAATATTTGTAGACTTATTGGTTTTTGATGTTTTAAGCATTGAACTATTATCGAAAGTTACAAAGTTTTCACCTGATGCGTATGCGGATTTTGAATCTTTCTTTTTAATTGCGATGCGGTCAATCAGCTCTTTTGGAATTTCTGAAATAAAGCGTGATTCAGCGTTAAACTTTGTAGCACCAAATAGCGTTCTTGTCTGCGCACGGCTTATAAACAGTCGAGACTTTGCACGAGTTATACCAACATAACATAGGCGACGTTCTTCTTCTATCTCCTCGTCATTCCCGAATGACCTCGCACTCGGAAAGACGCTTTCTTCCATTCCTACCAAAAACACGTTAGGAAACTCAAGCCCTTTTGCACTATGAAGCGTCATTAAAGTTACGGTTTCTTGGGCTTCATCATAATTGTCTATATCTGCCACAAGCGAAATAT
>JAVXFE010000189.1:0-3995 GCA_036658075.1 Oscillospiraceae bacterium | reverse complement strand
ACAGATAATATGAGACACCCTGTAATTTCTAATATTCAAGAAACACGTAAAAACACTGTGACCGTGGTTTCGGCACAGGATATGACAAACTTTACGGCAGATAAATTTGAATATTGGGACAAAACAAGAACTAAAGATATTTTTCTTTCTAAAGATGCAAAATATGTATATAACAATAGAGTTGAAACCAGTTTTAAAGATGATTTTTCGAAAATAGAAGATGGTACTATTTCTTTAAAAGATAATAATGGTGATAAAAAAATAGATTATGTATTTATTGATAATTCGGTTGATTATGTTGTTGAAAATTTAGCAAACAACGGTAATATAAAAGTTAAATATTTAGTTGAATCTGGAAATACTTCTGAAATTAAATATTCAAACATAACTTTAAAAATTGATGAAGAAAACGCTTGTTCTATCGAAAGCGTAGATGGCACAGAAGTGCAATACAAGGATATTAAAAAGGGCGATGTTATATCTGTTTTTACTAATAATACAGATGATTTCATTCGTGTTGTTGTTGGAAAAAATGAGAAGTTTGAAGGCAGTGTCACTGCTAAAAAGCAAGATGGAAACATAACGATTAACGATGAAGCATATTATGTATCTAATTTAGCTGTTTTTAACACGCTTTTAGTGGGACAAAGTTACGAATTTTATCAAAAGTTTAATGGAAACATAATATATGCAGAGAAAAAAGTTCAGGCTGAAAGTGCCTGGAAGTATGGATATATTTTAGGAATGACAAAAGAAAAAGATGGCACTTATCGAGTTTTAGTTGTTGATTCTGGAAAAATTGAAAACCGTGAAGAGGTTGATGAATCAGATAAAACTAATGCCAATAAGATTCCAGTTACTCTATGCGGAAACAAGGCGGTAACTGAATATGTGGTAGCCGATAAACTTACAATAGATGGTTCAACCGGTAAGAGCGTAAATATAGAAAATCAGATACACAAGCCATTAAGATATGCTACGGATGCAAAAGGGGATCTTAAAAAGATTGAAACCATTACATTTGTAGGTGGCGGAAGTGGTATGAAATATAACGCAAAAGAAAAGGTGTTTGGAGGAATTCGTATACTTGATCCTTTCATGATTGATGAAAAAACAAACGTAATTTGTCTTCCGTCCAGCGGTAGTACAAGCACTGATGATTTATTAACCCGTATTTATATTGATAACAAAGATACCTTGCTTAGATATAATACTCAAGGATATGAAATTGTCGACGAAACCGGAGCGGTTGAATTGTTCGTAATTACCGCTGAAATGGATGCGACTAGCACAAAAGGCGTATACCAAAACTCATCAAAAATGGGATTGGTTAGTGAAGCCGCTATGTGCCTTAATGATGAAAACGAAGAATATATGAGCATTACTATGATTACCGGAAAAGAAGTTAAAAGTATCGAAACTTTGCCTTTGACAGACAGACGCAAGGATTTAAGAGAACTTAAAAATGGCGACTTTATATTTTATAGTGAAGATGCAGATGGTAAAATTGATAATGTCATAATTGCGAAAAATGTACTTGATATTGAAAATTCATATCATACGGGTCAATATAGCCTTAATGAGCAAATGGCCGGATACGTTACAGATATTCGACTTAATAAAATTGACAATCTTTCACTTCAAAAAGTTAATGAGGTTGATGTCTTAATAGAAGTAAACGAAACTGTAAAATTACCAATCACTAACAACCCTGATATATTTATTTATAATAAAAACACTGATACCGTTGAGGCTGGTACAATTGATGATATCGTGCCATATTCAGAAATTACAGAAAATTCTGAAAGAGTTTTGGTGGTTATGCCAAACGCAACAGTTCGTGCATTGGTTATTATTCGATAATTTAACGATTAGGAAGGAGAGATTTTAATGAAAATATCAAAAAGATTGATTGCTTTATTTATATGTTTATGTATGACGGTGACATGCTTTGGCGTTGTTTTAGCTGAAGAAACGACACCAAACACAAGTGAAATTGTTACTGTAACAGATGGCCCTACGACTATGGCTGCACCTGCTGGTTATTTGGCATATTATGACCCAAGCTTAGCCTCTGGTACGCCTGGGTTTATTGGAACAAATACAGCCGAGCTTACTAAATATGGATTTAAGGGTACGTCGGCTTCTTATAGTTCCAGTGTAGGAAATTTTCAAGCTTTCCCTAATTTTACAGGGAAAAAGCAAATACCGTTTGCGGCGAAAAAAAATACTACAAATACTCCAGAACAAAAGGGTGAATTTTATTTTACCAAGGATACGATTAACGCTCCGGCTCCGTTTAATAAAACCGAAAATGGTTATGTATACGAAATGGAATTTGGAAACCTTTTGCGTCCGCAGTCTGCTGGAGACAAAACTGGAATATGGGAATATCGCTTAATGGGTCTTGATTCAGAGGCGAAAGAAGTTGAGATCGCTACGCTACAAACGAAAATTAATGTGGCTGATCTTGGAACAGCTACATCGCCAGAACCTTCGTATGGTACCGCGTCTATGAAAGGAGTAGAGGGTAGCCGTGAGGTTTCTATTCCACTTTGGTTTCAAGGACAGGGCGTTTCTACGCATGTTTCATATTTCCGCATATATGTAGATTTAAAGAACCAGACATACACGGCGTGGCTTGTAAAACGTGCTGATAAAAATACAGCGTACGAAGAAAAAATGCCTGAAAAAGTGGATTTATTAGTTAAAGATGTACCGTTTACCTCGGCAAATAAAGTAACACAATTAACAGGAATGCAGGGTTGGCTTACGAATGCATACAACGATCCGACTCATTTTACTAAGGTTGGCGTAAGTCAAATGAATGCAGATAAAGTGATAGCAGAGGCTAAACGTGATTTGACGGCTACTGAAATACTAAACGCAAATAGTGCAGAAAATAATATCGAAACCGACTTAACTCTGCCTAAAGTTTATCAAAATACGGATGTTTCATGGGTATCGTCTGCTACTACTATTATAAGTGATGCAGGCGTGGTTGCACAACCTATAAATGACACACCGGTTACAATGACAGCAACGATTTCACGTGGTACTAAAACCGATACTAAGGAGTTTAATCTTACGGTTAAAGGTGTAGGAGTAATTGTGGATGATGCTGCAAAAGTTGCGGCGGATAAAGAGTCTCTTACGCTCGGCGATGTCAGCGCGGTAACAGAAAATTTAACACTTCCTGCTATTGGATTGCAGGGTTGTAGTGTTACGTGGAAATCAGATGATACAGGGATTATATCTAATAGCGGAGTTGTTACCAGACCTGAATTTAATACAGTGGTTACCCTTACCGCTACAATAACCAGTAATCTTGTTAGTGATACAAAAAAGTTTGATGTTACGGTTAAAGGAACAACAGAAGTTAGAACTTTAGAAGGCGTGGAAGGCACATATTTTGCCGGTGGTGAGTTTATATGTGAAACTGATAAAACCGTTAACTTTAGAGACTTATTTGAAGGTGATGGTTCGAATGGTACAAACGGCACGGTTCCGTGGGTAGATCCAGTTGCAGGTACAGGCGGTTTAAAAGCTGAACAAACAGAAGATGGCATTAAATTTTCTCGTACTAATTCAGATGGAAAAAATCCAGGACGTGGAAAAGCGGTTTTAGAAGCTCAATATAATTTGCCTGTAATGGAAAATCCCACAAGCGCATATTATATGGAATTAAGTTTTGAAACTTCAGTAACTCCGGCGCTGACATTTGATTTTGGAAGTGAAGGCGATAAGGGCGTTTTACAAGTTCGTAAAAAAGATGATTATGTGGGCGATAGTGCTATTTCCCCAATAGAAGGACCTGCCGCATATGATTTTAAGTTTGATGGAAGCACAAAAGCAACAGCTCCGTTTGTTGCAAAAAAACCTGAAACACTTGGAATTTATGTTATTCCACAGCTCAAAAAAGTTGTGGTTTATAAAAATGGCGAAAGAGTTGCGAATAAGGTGTTTAATTATTCAGATAGCGAAAGCGAACTATT
>JAVXFE010000188.1:0-4016 GCA_036658075.1 Oscillospiraceae bacterium | reverse complement strand
AATTCAAGTTCCGACACTTAAAGCTAAGGCTGGTTCTTCTGTAACATACGGAACAATCCCGGCTACAGTATTGGAACTCGGAACGTTTAAGTCAATTGCGTTTGATAAAGCTGCAGATGCAGCTAACTTTACTACAACGCTAACGCTTGACACAGCTCCTTATACAGTGGGTACACCTATTACGACGACAGGCGCTCATACTATTGCAGTAGTGACGACACATAATGCAAATCCAGCGTTAACAAGCACAGTGTCTTATACTTTTACAATCGGTCAGATTCCATCAGCTAATAACGATAATAAATTTAACGTTCTTGACTATACGATGATGAAGATTGCGGAAACTACAGCAAAAGATAGAGCTACTTACTTTGATGGCGGATATTTCTCGGGTGATGTAACGGGTGACTTTGCATATGGTGCAAGCGATTATGCTGATATCTTAACAGTAATTCAAAAATCAGTTAATCAAGCTAGATATGACCAATACCTGAATATATTCAAAACTATGGCAACAAATTAATTTGTAAAAAATAGATAGATTTTAGGTCGCCTTCGTTATGAGGGCGACCTAAGTTATATTCCATATTGAAAGGAACGCATAATTATGATAAAAAGACATAAGATATTTGCATTTTTTATAGCGTTTGCCATGAGTCTTCAGATTCTTTCGTTTGGGGTTTTTGCAAACGCAGGAGGAGCGTTACGCTTGACTATTGGCGTTAACCATGATACCGTGAAACCCGGCGACACAATTGAGGCGACCGTATATTTTGACTTCATGGAAAATAAGCTCGAAAACGGCGGTGTACATATTGCGATATTTGGCGTAAAGTACGACCCAAACATTTTTGAACCCGTAAAAGTTGATGGTCAATATGCAAAAGCAGGAGAAATTTTAAAGAGTGATGGTGTTGATAGTGGAATTTCAGATACAAATGCGAATGTGATAAACATCTTTTTTGGCGGACCGAATACAACAGATGTTACCCAATCTGGTGCGTTTGCCGTTATGACATTTAAGGTGAAAGACACGGCAGCCAACTGTGTAAGTAAATTTGATTTCGCTCCTAAAATTGATATAATAACCCCGACGAAAAATGAGACAACCGGGGATTATGAAAAATTTAGAATGGCGAGTTTTGGAAAAGAAGTGCTGATTAATCCTCCATTTTCATATACAATGAATTCAACAGTGGAAAAAGGCGATAGCCTTGTGTTAGATGGGAAAAGCAGCGTTTCACCACTTAAATTAATTTTTATGGATCCAAACGGTGCTACTGTTAAGGAAGTTGAAATTCCCGTAAATGATGGAACTTTTAAGTATTCGCTTTTGATTGACAAATCATTTGTATCGGGTCGTTATAAATTATACGTTAAAAATAGCGGTTGTATGATTGATAACACGATTCAAATTAAAGACAAAAACGAAGACTTACCGCCGGAACCAATTCAAACCCCGGCACCATCTCCTACGCCGACGGCGAAACCGGCACCACTTCCTACATTTAATCCAGGCGGAGACGATGGAAGCGGAAAGGCAACACCTGCACCAAGCCCATCAGCAACGGCGAAACCCAGCGAAAATAATCCAAGCGATATTTCCGATCATTGGGCAGAAGGTGCTATCAAATATGCATATGAGAAAAATCTCATGACAGGATATGAAGACAATACTTTTAATCCCGAAGGAAGTATTACACGTGGTGAGTTTGTAACTGTTATGTACAGATACATGGGGCTTTCAAAGGCAGAGGGAAAAGTCTTTGCGGATACCAGCGACCATTGGGCAAAGGATTATATCATGACACTTTACAGCATGGGAATTGTTGGAGGCGTTAGCGAGGATGAATTTGAACCGGATGCACCGATTGAGCGTGAACAAATGGCGGCAATTTTAGATCGAACCTTTAAATTTAAAGAAACCACAGAGATGGAGTTTGCAGATGAGGATTTGATTTCAGATTGGGCAATAGAGAGTGTTTACAGAACGCTTAAAAGCGGAATCATGAAAGGCGATGAAAACAACAATTTTGCCCCACGTGCAAATGCAACTCGTGCAGAAGTAGCAACAATAATTTCACGGTTGCCATATCCAATGAATTAGAATTAAAACATATAACTTAAAAATGGACTACCGCAAATGCGGTAGTCCATTTTTGATTTTACAGTTACTATATTTATGGTAAACGCCCAAGCCTGCTTTTATTATTATAGTGAAAATTCAGCTTTATAAGCGTCGTAGTTTTGCGTATAATCAGCAGGTGCTTCTGTATGTAACTTACGCAAATATTCATGACGATTAAAGGATTGACCTTCATATTTGGCTTGTAATATCGAAACACCAATGTTTGAACAATGGTCAGCGATACGTTCAGCATTGCTGATGAGTTCAAGGAATAAAACGCCCGCCTCAACAGTACATTCCTTTTGTTTTAAGCGTGTCATGTGAGCTTTTTCAAGCGTTTCTTGAAGTCCATCTATAATTTCTTCAAGAGGTTCAATCTTCCGAGCAATGTCAGCGTCAAATTTGTCAAAGGCTAAAAATGTGAGGTCTGTAATGGAGTTTATTGCTCTAAATAAGACGTTTAATCCATGAGCTGCTGTTTTTGAAAAAACGACTTTGCTGTCTACCATTTTTGTAAGACAATAGCCTATGTTGTCGCAATAATCACCTATGCGTTCAATGTTGTTAACCACATGGAAATATTCCGCAACCCCTTGCGTGTCTGCAACAGATATAGGAAGGTCAGAAATCTTTGTTAAATATTCAGTAATATAAATTTCGTATTTATCTAAAAGTTCTTCATTTTCAGCCATTTTTGTGATAAGCTTGTTATGCTTTTCGTTAACCATGATTTGACAGCTATCAACATTCTCTTTTGCAACGTCGCACATGTTGCACATTGCTATACGTGCGTTTGAGATTGCGATAGGCGGTGTGGCAAGAAAACGGTCGTCTAAAAGCGCGAATGGGTTATCAACTTCAGGAGCATCATCACGAATTGAAAGGTTCGCAAGCCATAACAAAACTTTTGAGAACGGTAATAATACTAGAGTACACGTAATGTTAAATATAGAATGGAATATTGAAACGCTCATAGCGCTCATAGTATCATCCCAAAATCTAAAGCCAATAAACGTTTGGAAACTATAAATAGCAATCATAAAGATAATTGTACCGATGACATTAAAATACAAATGTATCATAGAGGCTCGCTTTGCATTTTTATTAGCACCGATGGCGGACAAAATAGCGGTGATACACGTACCGATATTTTGCCCCATAATAATGGGGAAGGCGGCAGAAAACGTCAACGCCCCCGTGGCGGCGACCGCCTGTAACATTCCGACAGAGGCGGAACTGGATTGGATAACGGCAGTAACGCCAGCACCAATAAGAATTCCAACAATAGGGTTTGAACCAACTTCAAAAAGTCTTTTTAAAGCGGGAACTTGTTCGAAAACCACGTTCATGGAGCTTGACATGAACTGCATACCAACGAACAAAATACCAAAACCAACGATAAATTCGCCAATAGTGGACTTTTTCTTATCTCCGCCGCTAAAGAACATCAAAGCGGCACCGACAATCAAAGCGATTGGTGCAAGAGTGTCAGGTTTAATGAGGTCGAGGTACCACGTTCCGCCGGGGATATCGTTTAGACTGATTATCCATGCGGTAATGGTAGTACCGATATTGGCACCCATAATGATTCCGACAGATTGTTCAAGTGTAAGAAGTCCGGCGTTTACAAACCCTACAACCATAACTGTGGTAGCGGAGCTGGATTGGGTTAATGCAGCAACAACAGCACCTAAAGCAACAGATTTAATCATATTGCCTGTAACCTTTTCCATAATTTTTCGCATTTTGTCACCAGAGGCTCTTTCAAGTCCGGTGCTCATTGTATTCATTCCAAAAAGGAACATTCCAAGTCCGCCAAATAAGCTGATTAGTTGTAAGGCAATCTCCATAGGTTTTGTCGCCCCTTCCAAAAGATTTTGGGAAAATA
>JAVXFE010000187.1:0-4022 GCA_036658075.1 Oscillospiraceae bacterium | reverse complement strand
TCTTCTTTTCCATATATAATAACTGATTCAACATCATAGTCTCCATCTCTACCGCTACAGTTAACGCCATGGTCATTAGCACCGCCTGCTAAAGATAAAGTAAACTGTATAAGTTTTCTGTTTGAATCTTCCGGCTTTAACATTCCGCTTACGTCAAGAACATAATCTTTAAACTCATTATTCGTATCCGGCGTCCATACAGGAACCACATAGGCCTGTCCTAGATTCCAACCAGCATCAGTGATATACATAGCCATTCTAAGCTCGCTCTTTGTCCTCATACGAACCACTATTTTAGATATTGAAGATATAGGTTTATCCACTCCCTCTGAAAAGAAATGTGCCCCAGATTTAGCTTTAACTTCAATACCAAAATCCTTGTATGTTTGCGTTAAGTCATCATATTTTTTAACCGCCATAATTGGATTAGCATATCCCTTAAAATCATATCTTTTCATAATAGGAACCTGGGTATAATCTTCTAATAAGTTTATATAATCAAACTCAAAATGCGTTGCCGCACCCATGCAATCCATACGGAATCCAAGAATTTGCTTTGCCCAATCTACAGAATCCACCGTCGGTGATGCAAATACCGTATACCAGGTTCCGTCCGCAATAAAGTTATCTGTAGATAATGTCATTCCTTCAGAATATTCCGGTTTTGCTGCTGTTTTATAATAAATCTTTATGTATTCCCCGGGAGTCGCAGTAGCGTCACCTGTGGCTCTTACTCTAAACGCAATCTTATTTACGTTGCTGGCTTCGAAACCAGTTAGATTTACATCCATATACGATGCTTTATTAGCCTCCTTATCGAAACTAAATACACCATTTGAAATTTTCTCGTTTGTGTACTCTCCGCCCCAATTTAAAAAATATCCTTTAGGGTCACTTATGTTATCAAAGTTTTTACTTTTTCTATTTACAATCACATTTTCATTATTTGTAGGCAGAGACACCGCTGTAGTAAAATTAATCCTCTTAGTAACTGTGCTTGCACCTGCGTTAACGGTTATTCCGTTTAAATCGACATGATAACGTGTGCCTTTTTCTAAAATTCGTGGTTTAAGCACAATTTTTGTTGGCTGATTAGAATCATAGATAAAATTTTCTATCATTTTATTTGAACCATTTAGCTTTACTGTTGTGTTATTAACTGTTGCCGCATCAACATTATCCATTCCAAAATCTAACGTTATAGTTGTGTCTATAGCGACATTTATTGCATTATCGGCAGGTATTGTAACTACATCCACAGCGGCTTTAGCGTTCCCAAATGCTACAACATTTACCATTGACAATATCATTATCATTACCATAACCATTGCTAAAAACTTGTTTTTCATAATACTACGCCTCCTATAATTATAAGTACTATTTTTTTAATAAGTTTATATAATCAACCGATATTTCTCCCACTTCATCAGATGGCGAAAATTTCAATCCAGTTATTTCCCCCTCCCATTTTTCGCTCTTGCTTACATCTATGGTATATATGCTACCGATTTCATCATTTTTCTTTATATCCACATAGAATGCTTTGCTGTCATCATACACATTAGATTTATCAGTTTTATAGTAGATTTTTGCCTTAGTACCATTCGTCAAATTTTTTAGTCTCATCTCAATTGTCTTGACGTCACTTGCTTCAATCTTTCCCACATCAATCGTGTTCATAGTTGCATCGTTTTCAAGAGTTAAGAAGTTCGTCCACCCGTCCTTCGTCTCCACATTTACGATGCTCTTGTTAAACTCCCAACCGTCTTTTTTATTATTAATATTCATGTCCCAGGAAATCATTTCGTCTGATACTTTCATAGAATTATAACGCATTAATATTTCATCTTTTGTAAGTATCGAATCAAAATCTCCATAAATTTTAATGTATTCAATCTGAATTGAGTTGTTTATAAAGTCGCCTGGGTCAAATCTAAAACCTGTTAATTTTCCTTCCCAATTCGGATTCTTAATTAGAGTTGAATATTCTTTAGTTTCTCCACTAGCGTTAACTTTAAAACTAAATGCCTGGGACTCACTTATTCCACGATGCTTATCAGTATTAAAATATACACGTGCATCAAAATCCTTATTGCTCTTAATTCCAATGGCAAACATTTTAGCATTTGCCGTATCCAGTCTAAGACCGCTTAAATCAGGTGCATAAACAATAGGGTCGCCTGCATCATATGTAATGTTATAAACCCCATTTGAAACGTCACCGTTTGCATTAATTAGATAATATCCTTGACTATTTCCATCCACATTAAAATCTGCTTCATACAAAACACTTCGCTCACTGTTTGGTTGACTTATATCTATGGAAGTAATATCAGAAATTTCAAGGAGATTTTTTTCATCAATCCACTTTACATCTTTTTTAAACATTGTGGCTAAAAAATCCAACGACACATATGTTGTATCCTCTTGAGTTATTTTAAAATTCGCCATCGTGATTTTTTCGTCATCAATTGTAAACGTATCCGAGTTTGGTGAAATCACAACCTTTCTATCCAAAACATTCATGTAAATATTTTCTGTATTCGGGTCCCAATATACCGACCCTTTAAACGAGTCCGAAATAGTTCGAAGTGGCACATATAAACGATTATCTATCACGGTCGAATCGACTTTTTGTTCCCAGCCGTTAATGCTTAACGTTAATTTTTCCGCATCTTCTGCCTTATCCTGTGCGAATAATTCAACAGATTTAATCTCTATTTTTTCATTATCTTTTACAGTTGAAAATTCAATCTGTAATTTCTCTGCGACCCCCTTCCAAAGCTCAGGATACTTCCTAACGTCAATCACAACATCGGTGTATTCATCAAGATTTGGTTTAATATAAGTACGATACTGTTGATTATTTGGCGATTCATTAGTTTTTGTCAAATATTTAAGCTTCAGGTCATTAGCAGATGAATTGTTTTTAATCTTTATCTTAATATGACTAACGTTTGAAATCTCTAAATTTTTTGGTATAACATAAATAGATGTATCGCCTTTAGTGGTAGTAATTTTTAATCCATCATCAGAAGTTTCGCAACTTTTTATGCCGCTCCCCTTATTCCATTCGCCAAGCCCTTTATCAAAATACCAACCAGCTTTAATATATGAATTCTTCGGTATATTATTATCCACCGCCGCCTCTCTGGTTGGTGTAACTCTATCGCTGGGATATAGATTATTAATTCGGTCCAGTTGATGCGTTGTCGGAACCACATCTTCATGTGGTGTATCACCTACAAAAACTTCTCGTACCGCATCTAAAAATGAGAACCCTGTCCCCTGTGTAGGACAAAAATAATGTCCCTCGTTAAATTCATTCCACGAACATAACATCAAGATTTTTCGCCCTAATATACTTGTATCTGCCGTTTTAAAGAATTTATCTCGTATATTTACTAAAAATGTTTTCATGTTATCTTTATTCCATAATGACCCAACGTCAAGCCCCCACGGAAAAGCATCAAACCCCGGATTCACGCTTGGAATAAACTGAATATTTGTTTCTTTTGCATCGGCTTCAAATTCTTCGTTCCAATCATACATAAGTTCTGGCCAAATGTTTCCGTGATTATATGCATAGCTTCCTGATGCTCCCCATTCTTCTACGCGTTTATAAAAATCCTTTGTTCCGGCATCTTTACTAACCTGTTGTATAAAAAACGGTTTTCCAACCCCTGCATCGACGCACATCTGTTCGAATTCCGTAAGCATCTCCTTAAATCCTTCATCACCAAATTTTTCAGAGATTTTCCAAAGATAGTATGCACCGACAAGAGGTCTGCCATTTACTTTATAATAACGTGGGTCTTTAAAGAAATACTCAATCCAAAACGGTGCAACATTTTCTAAAAAGCATTTTTTATTATATTCAATATCTGATGTAAATGTATCTACACCAATATTTTCCCACATGATTGCAAATTTTGAGTAATTTTTATATTTACTGTTAAAATAACCGTCGTTTAAATTTTGTGAAAAACCTGGAAACTTAACAGGTTCAGACATATTTGCCG